>JAJRPK010000135.1 GCA_024280785.1 Gammaproteobacteria bacterium | reverse complement strand
TGTTTGTATAGGCATTAACACGTCTATTTTCGTCAAACACACGATTAATTAATAGACAGTCGGCTGCATTCACTCATGGTTAATTCAGCTGGCAAACAAAAACCTCCTTTGCTCCAGTTAGTCTTTTTGCAACTAATAGCGACAATAACTGTGTCGCTAGGGTTTGGTTGGTATAACGATTGGCTTGCACAGAGTATTTATGGTGCGGCGGTAGGTGGTTTTGTCGCGATGGGGTCACTGCTTTACTTTAATTGGCGCTCTTTTTTGCATAAAACGGAAGAGGTGAGTGCTCAGCGCTTATTAGCCGATGTTTATCAGGCTGCGATTGGAAGGTTCATGCTAATAGCATTGGCTTTAGCCTTGATCTTTCGCTTTGGAAGCCATCTCGACAAATTGACAGTTTTGTTGACGTTTACGCTCATAAGTTTGTTTGGTGTCGGATGTACGGCCTATATCGTTAAAGCCGATGATATTTGAAATACGGATGTTTGAAATAGATAGAATTTGTCGGTTTATTTAAAGCCGATCAGTCAAGAGAGAAATAAATAGAGTATGGCCGGCGAGACAATAACTACTGGGGAATATATATCCCATCACCTTACTAATCTGACATATGGCAAACTTCCCGCCGACTATGTGCGCGTTGATGCCGAAGGTCATACTCATGTTTTAGAGCAAGCGCAGTGGACAATGGCGCATTCTGCTCAAGAAGCTTCCGATATGGGGTTTATGGCTATTCATGTCGACACCATGGGTTGGTCTATATTCTTAGGAATTTTATTTTGTTGGTCGTTTGCCAGAGCGGCTAAAGGTGCAACAGTCGGTGTACCAGGAGGCTTCCAAAATTTTGTAGAAATCGTTATCGATTTTATCGATGATAATGTGAAAAGTATTTTTCACCATAAAAATCCCTGGGTGGCTCCACTTGGATTAACAGTTTTTTGTTGGGTCTTTTTGCAAAACCTGATGGATTTGGTACCGGTAGATTGGATTCCCGAGTTAGCCAAGCTAATGGGTATTCACTACATGCGGGTAGTGCCTTCGACCGACGTTAATGCGACAGCGGGGATGGCGATTGGTGTTTTCATTCTTATTTTGTACTACAGCATTAAACAAAAAGGCATCGGAGGGTTTGCGGCAGAGTTAGCCTTTCAGCCGTTACCTAAGTGGGCATTACCGTTTAATTTATTTCTTGAATTAGTTGGCCTTATCGCCAAACCTATTTCTTTAGCCCTGCGTCTTTTTGGCAACATGTATGCCGGAGAGATGGTCTTTATTATTATCAGCTTATTGCCTTTTTACATTCAGTGGGTGCTCTCGGTGCCTTGGGCAATATTCCATATTCTTATCATTACGTTACAAGCTTTTATCTTTTCTATTTTGACCATAGTGTATATCGCGATGGCTTACGATAAACATTAATCAACGAAGTTAAATTTTTTTAAAAAGCGAGTAGTTATTTTAATCATTCAGTTCAGAACCATTTAAATTTTTATCGGAGAAAACAATGGAAGCAGCAATTATAACTTTAGCAGGTGCACTTATCATGGGTTTAGGTGCGATTGGCGCCGCCGTTGGTGTGGGTATATTAGGCAGCAAGTTTTTAGAAGGTGCCGCTCGACAGCCAGAACTGATTCCAATGTTACGTACACAGTTTTTTATCATGATGGGTCTTGTTGATGCGGTGCCTATGATCGGTGTTGGTATTGGTTTCTACATTCTTTTCGCGCTGTAAAAGTTGTTTATCTGTTTTTAATGTTGCGCTCAATCTATTTTTATTTTTAATGTAGATCGAGAACAAGCGTAAAAACTTAACCAAACGACAGAAGCGCAATAGTTGGTGTAGTTATAGTAATTGTTATAGTAATTATAATTGGTATAGCTACCACCGATATTTTGCAAAGGTCGTTACCAAGTAGAAAAGGGTATTGCAGTGAATATTAATCTCACATTGCTTGCACAGTTGATTAGCTTTGCCATGTTCGTATGGTTTTGCAAGTCGTTCATATGGCCGCCTATCACTGAGGCCATGGAAGAACGTCAAAAACTGATTGCTGATGGATTGAATGCCGCAGAACAAGCGGGTGAAGATCTTGAAAAAGCACACCTAGAAGTTGCCGAGCAATTGACGGAAGCTAAAACGCAGGCCGCTCAAATTCTGGAGCAGGCGAATAAGCGAGCCTCGCAAATTGTTGATGAAGCAAAAGAACAAGCCGTATCGGAGGGTCAGCGTTTAAAGGAAGCTGCGCAAGCTGATATTGATCAAGAGGTTAACCGCGCTAAAGAACAGTTGAGAGCAAAAGTGGCTTCGCTGGCGTTGGCGGGTGCCGAAAAAATCCTGGAAGCCTCTATTGACGAAAATGCTCATCGCAGCATTGTCGATAAGCTTGCAGCTAATCTATAACGCACAGAATAGAGACTACTCATGGCAGAATTACGCACGCTTGCCCGTCCCTACGCTAAAGCGATTTTTAAGGCAGCACAAGAGTCTACAGTTTTGCAATCCTGGTCCGATCAATTGGCCGCGTTAGGAGCGGTTGCCGCAGACACTAAAATTAATGGGCTTATTTCTTCACCGACCATTAGCGGTGAAAAGCAAGTTGCGGTATTAACGGATTTGCTTAGCGAAGAATTAACCCAAGGCATTAACAATTTTTTGGTGATTTTAGCGGATAACAAACGGCTAGCATTATTACCTACCATCGCGGAGCTTTTTTTGGAGCTCAAGGCAAATTTAGAGCGCACAGTAGAAGTAAGTATTAGTACTGCCTTCGCATTAGATCCCGAGGTAGAAGCAAAACTTGGCGGAGCGTTAAAAGACAAGCTGCAACGCGAAGTAAAAGTAAACACTGCGATCGATAAGTCGCTGCTGGGCGGAGTACTTATTCGTGCCGGGGATATTGTTATTGACGGCTCTGTTAAAGGTCGATTGGCGAAATTGGCGGAAGCTCTTTCTATATAAAGTCTTTAGGGTGTTGTCGTTTGCAATGAGTGTACGGCGGCTAGTAAATTATTTATAAAGTAATGAATTTGTAGGTTTGAGGAATAGACAATGCAACAGCTGAATCCATCTGAGATTAGCGAAATTATCAAGCAGCGCATCGACAAGTTAGATATTTCTAGCGAGGCGCGTAATGAAGGCACCGTTGTATCGGTAACCGACGGGATCATTCGTATCCATGGTCTAGCTGATGCCATGTTTGGTGAGATGATTGAATTTGAGGGCGGTATTTATGGTCTAGCGCTTAACCTTGAACGGGACTCTGTTGGTGCCGTTATCATGGGTGACTATCGAAGCATTGCTGAAGGGCAGTCTTGTCGCTGTACCGGTAGAATTTTAGAAGTACCTATCGGGCCGGAATTACAAGGCCGAGTTGTCGATGCACTAGGTAATCCAATCGATGGCAAAGGCCCCATTGAGACCAAATTAACCGATGCGGTAGAAAAAGTGGCTCCAGGGGTTATCGCCAGGCAATCAGTTGATCAGCCTGTGCAAATCGGTTTAAAGGCGATTGATGCCATGGTGCCAATCGGCCGCGGCCAGCGTGAGCTAATCATTGGTGATCGTCAGATTGGCAAAACAGCCATTGCCATCGATGCCATCATTAATCAGAAAGATTCGGGCATTAAGTGTATCTACGTAGCGATTGGCCAGAAGGCTTCGTCAGTTAGTGCCGTAGTGCGTAAGCTAGAAGAGCACGGCGCAATGGATCACACGATTGTTGTTGCAGCAACCGCATCTGATCCGGCAGCCATGCAATACTTAGCGCCGTTCGCCGCATGTACGATGGGTGAATATTATAGAGACCGTGGACAAGACGCGTTAATAATCTACGATGACCTGACTAAGCAAGCATGGGCTTATCGTCAAATATCATTATTACTTCGTCGACCACCCGGTCGCGAAGCTTATCCCGGTGATGTTTTTTATCTTCACTCACGTTTGTTAGAGCGTGCGGCAAGGGTTAATCCTGACTACGTTGAAAAATTCACTAACGGTGAGGTTAAAGGTAAAACCGGTTCGTTAACCGCATTGCCTGTTATTGAAACTCAGGCGGGAGACGTATCGGCTTTTGTTCCTACTAACGTTATTTCTATCACTGACGGACAAATATTCCTTGAATCAGATTTGTTTAACGCGGGCGTCCGTCCTGCAATGAATGCCGGCATTTCGGTATCTCGTGTGGGTGGTGCAGCACAAACAAAAATAATGAAAAAGTTATCCGGCGGTATTCGTACTGCTTTGGCACAATATCGTGAATTGGCAGCGTTTTCGCAGTTTGCTTCTGACTTGGATGATGCCACAAAAGCGCAGCTAGACCACGGTATTCGAGTTACTGAGCTTATGAAGCAAAAGCAGTATTCACCTCAATCCATTGCTGAAATGGGGCTGCTTATTTACGCGGCCGATAACGATTTTCTGACAGATGTTGGTGTCGACAAAATTGGTGATTTTGAAGACGCGCTACTGTCTTATGCTCATTCGGAGTACGGTAGTTTGTTGGATAAAATTGTAGAGACCGGCAATTGGGACGATGACACTGAAAAGGCCTTTAAGGAATTGTTAGAGAAGTTTAAATCAACCCAAACCTGGTAACAAGCAGTTGATTAATCCTGACGAATTAACAGTGTAAAAGAGAAGATATGGCTAGCGGAAAAGAGATACGCACACAGATTTCCAGTATTACCAGCACGCAGAAAATTACCAATGCGATGCAAATGGTTGCTGCAAGTAAAATGCGTAAAGCACAAGAGCGTATGGCGAAAGGTAAGCCTTATACGAAAAAAATGAAATCGCTGATTGGGCATCTAGCTAATGCGACGCCTGAGTACCGCCATATATTTATGGAGCAACGAGAAGTTAAACGCGTTGGTTATGTAATTGTATCTACCGACCGGGGCCTTTGTGGTGGCTTAAACATTAATTTGTTTAAAAGGGCTATCGCGAACATGAAGGCTTGGTCAGACAAAAATGTAGAGATTGATCTTTGTCTCATTGGTGCAAAAAGCGCAAGTTTTTTTAACTCTTATGGCGGTAATGTCATAGCAGCGACGCGTGACTTAGGTGAAGACCCAGAAGTTATCGACCTGATAGGCAGCATTAAAACAATGCTGGATATTTACGAAAAAAGAAAAATTGACCGACTGTATTTGGTCGGCAATGAATTCGTTAACACGATGACACAAGAGCCAAATATCGAGCAACTGCTGCCCTTAAGTCCAGAGCAAGACGAACGCATGCAGCACCATTGGGATTACATTTATGAGCCCGACGCAAGAGAATTGTTAGATGGCTTGTTTATTCGATATATGGAATCGTTGGTTTATCAAGCGGTGGTAGAAAACGGTGCTTGTGAGCAGGCGGCTAGAATGATAGCAATGAAAAGTGCAACGGATAACGCGGGTGATATTATTGACGACCTGCAGTTGATATATAACAAAGCTCGCCAGGCATCTATTACTCAGGAACTCTCTGAGATTGTAAGTGGCGCTGCGGCGATTAGCTAAATAGATTTGAATCAAGCGTTTTAGAGGCCGATCTTTAAAACGAATTAAAGTATAGAGGAACTCGAAATGAGTAGCGGACGTATCGTACAAATCATTGGCGCTGTTATCGATGTGGAATTTCCACGAGATTCGGTCCCGCGTGTTTACGACGCATTGATAGTGCCTGAAAAAGCATTAACACTAGAAGTTCAGCAGCAGTTGGGTGACGGCGTTGTTCGTACCATTGCTATGGGAGCGTCAGAAGGAGTAAGCCGAGGTCTTTCGGTTGATAATACCCATTCTCCTATTTCAGTGCCTGTTGGCGAAGCAACGCTTGGCCGAATCATGGACGTATTAGGTAATCCTATTGATGATAAGGGCCCTCTTGCCGAGCACAGCACGGCACAAATTCATTGCAAAGCTCCAAATTATGATGAGCTTGCAGCCTCAGACGATCTGTTAGAAACCGGAATTAAGGTTATCGATCTGGTCTGCCCTTTCGCCAAGGGCGGTAAGGTTGGACTGTTTGGTGGTGCTGGAGTTGGTAAAACCGTTAACATGATGGAGCTGATCAATAACATCGCGACAAAGCACTCGGGCTTATCTGTATTTGCAGGTGTGGGTGAACGAACTCGAGAAGGTAACGATTTCTATTATGAAATGCAGGAAGCCGGTGTAGTTAACATCGACGATTTCACCCAGTCAAAAGTAGCGATGGTTTACGGTCAGATGAATGAACCGCCAGGAAACCGCTTGCGAGTAGCACTTACCGGCTTGACCATGGCAGAAAAATTCCGTGATGATGGTAAAGATGTATTGTTGTTTATCGATAACATCTACCGCTATACCTTAGCCGGAACCGAAGTATCAGCACTGTTGGGAAGAATGCCATCAGCCGTAGGGTATCAGCCAACGTTGGCTGAAGAAATGGGTGTGCTGCAAGAGCGTATTACCTCGACTAAAACGGGTTCAATCACGTCGATTCAGGCCGTATATGTTCCGGCAGACGATTTAACAGATCCTTCTCCCGCAACAACTTTTGCTCACTTGGACTCTACTGTAGTACTGAGTCGAGACATCGCGGCAAAGGGCATTTACCCAGCGGTTGACCCGTTAGACTCTACGTCTCGCCAGCTTGACCCGTTGATTATTGGCCAAGAGCACTACGATGTAGCGCGTGGGGTGCAGTCGGTGTTGCAGCGTTATAAAGAGTTGAAAGATATTATTGCAATTCTCGGCATGGATGAATTGTCAGAAGATGATAAGCAAGCTGTTAACAGAGCTCGTAAAGTAGAACGATTTTTGTCGCAGCCTTTTCATGTTGCCGAGATCTTTACTGGCTCGCCAGGTAAGTACGTTTCATTAAAAGAAACCATTAGTAGTTTTAAAGCAATTCTAGAAGGCGAGTACGATCATTTGCCGGAGCAAGCGTTTTACATGGTTGGTGGAATTGAAGAAGCAATCGAAAAAGCGAAAACGCTATAAGCAGCTGGTTCAATTAAGCAGAGTAATAAATAAGCGGGTTTATTAGGTATGGCAACAATTCAATGTGACATCGTCAGCGCCGAGGAAGAAGTTTTCTCAGGTGCTATCGATATGGTCATTGCCACCGGAATGATGGGTGATTTGGGCGTATCAGCTGGCCACTCTCCTTTATTGACGGGTTTAAAGCCCGGCCCTATTCGGGTGATGATTGATGAAGAAGAACAGATCTTTTATGTGTCGGGCGGTTTTTTAGAAGTTCAGCCCAGTGTTGTAACGATTTTGGCTGATACCGCTATTAGGGCAGATGATCTCGATGAAGCGGCTGCACTTGAGGCGCAAAAACATGCAGAGCATGCGGTTGCCAATCAAAATGGTGAGCTGGATTATTCTCGCGCCACGGCGGAGTTAGCGATCGCTGCAGCTCAGCTTCGCACGATTGCCCAAATTAGAAAGAAATTGGGTAAATAACCTCGTTCTTTTTGATTCAAAGGTTTAAAAAAGGGTAGCATCTGCTACCCTTTTTTTATGCCTGAATAAATCGGCTGATCAATTATTAAACATAGAATAAGCAGATGGATATTACACAGGAATTGCGTTGAAAATAGATGTCGTCATACTCGCAGCGGGTCAAGGTACTCGCATGTGTTCAAGTAAGCCCAAAGTATTACATTCCATTGGTGGCAAGGCGATGCTACGGCATGTTGTTGAAGCGGCGGAAGCGCTGGGCGATGTTGCCGTTCACATCGTTGTAGGCCACGGTTCTGAGCAGGTCGAAGCGGAGCTTGGATCAAAGTGCAATTATATTGTACAAAGCGAGCAGTTAGGCACGGCTCACGCGGCGCTGCAAGCACTGCCGCTTCTTAGCGAAGGGTCAAAAACCCTTATTCTTTATGGTGATGTGCCACTGATCAAAACCGACACGTTGAAAGCTATGATCGACAGCATTGACGATAATAGTATGGCCGTTTTGACGGTTGAAATGAAGGATCCTACGGGCTATGGTCGATTGCTTAGAAGCGCGAATGGGTCAGTAGAGGCTATTGTCGAACAGAAAGATGCGCGGTCCGAGCAGCTAGCTATCACCGAAGTGAATACCGGCATTATGTGTATCCCGCAGCAGCTACTGGAACAATGGCTGCGTCGTATTAACAACGATAATGCTCAGCAAGAATACTACCTGCCGGATGTTATTCAGATGGCAGTTAAAGACGATGTGGTGATTCACACACCTCAGCCGAAGTCGCACTATGAAGTGCAGGGCGTTAACAATCGCGCACAGCAGGCTGAGCTGGAACGGGTTTATCAGGGTTGGCAAGCCGAACGATTAATGGAAGCGGGGGCTAGTTTAGCGGATCCCGCTAGAATTGATGTGCGTGGCGAGTTAACGGTAGGTCAAGATGTGTTTATCGATGTCAACGCAGTTTTCTCTGGTCGCGTAATTCTAGGGAACCGAGTAAAAATAGGCGCAAACTGCGTGATAAGCGATACTGAAATTAGTGATGACACAGAGATTTTTTCTCATTGTGTAGTGCACGACTCAATTATTGCTAAGGCTTGTTCGGTTGGCCCCTTTGCCCGGCTTCGGCCGGGAACGCGTTTGGATGAGAAAGCAAAAGTTGGTAATTATGTTGAGATAAAGAATTCTCATTTGGGAGAGGGCAGTAAAGCAAGCCATCTTTCTTATATTGGCGATACGGAAATAGGTATTGCCTCAAATATTGGAGCTGGCACGATTACTTGTAATTATGATGGTGTGAATAAATTTAAGACCGTCATGGGTGACAATGTATTTATTGGGTCCAATAGTACATTAGTAGCACCGTTAGAAATTGAAGACGGTAGTTTTGTCGCTGCTGGCTCAACCATTACGAAAACCGTGCCAAGTGAAAATTTGGCAGTGGGTCGAGGCCGGCAAAAAAATATAAGTGGTTGGGAAAAGCCAACCAAACCGCGCTCTTAGAGAGTATAAAATAGTCAGTAATCTCTGCCTAAAAAATTTGGATTTTCGATTATGTGTGGAATAGTTGGTGCAGTAGCTCAGCGTGATGTTGCAGATATCCTATTAGAAGGATTAAAGCGCCTGGAGTACAGAGGCTATGATTCGGCGGGTATTTCCGCCACCAATCAGCAGGGAGAGAATGTACGGATTCGTCGAGTCGGCAAGGTTAAAGCTTTGGCAGACGCCGTTCAAGAAATTGGTCTTTCAGGAGGTACCGGCATAGCTCATACGCGTTGGGCTACTCACGGTGAGCCGAATGAAAATAATGCGCACCCTCATGTTTCAAACGATCGAATTACCATTGTTCACAACGGTATTATAGAAAACCACGAAATTCTAAGAAACGAATTGACCCAAAAAGGCTATGAATTTGTTACGGATACAGACAGCGAAGTCATCTGTCATTTGATTGATTTTGAGTATGGTAATAGTGGCTCATTGTTAGCGGCGGTACAGGCAGCAGTCAAACAACTCATAGGCGCCTATGGTGCGGTTGTTATGGATAATAACGACTCAAGTCGGCTGATAGTTGCCCGCTCAGGCAGCCCGTTAGTAATAGGTTATGGGCTTGGCGAACACTTTGTTGCTTCTGATCAATTAGCCTTACTGCCAGTGACACGAAGATTCTCTTTTCTCGAAGAAGGTGATGTTGCCGAAATCAGGCGTGGTGGCGTTAGCATTTATGATGTTGATGATAAACCAGTATTGAGAGAAATTACGGAGACGGAAGTCTCGCATGATGCGGGAGACAAGGGTGCATTTCGGCATTATATGCTGAAAGAAATTTATGAGCAGCCTATTGCTATACAAAAGACTTTAGAAAATCGTTTAGAAAATGGTAAAGTGTTAGATAATGCTTTTGGCGAAAAAGCACAGGATTTATTACCGCAAATTGAACACGTTCAAATTATCGCTTGTGGCACCAGTTATCATGCGGGGATGACAGCACGTTATTGGTTTGAAGAGTTTGCTGGTGTTTCCTGTAATGTTGAAATAGCTTCTGAATATCGATACCGGAAATCTTTTATTCGACCCAACAGTTTGTTGGTTACCATTTCCCAATCGGGTGAAACGGCCGATACTTTAGCCGCATTGCGCTTGGCAAAGGAGCAAGGCTATACCA
>JAJRPK010000004.1 GCA_024280785.1 Gammaproteobacteria bacterium | reverse complement strand
CCCAATTTAACGGAGAAACAAAATCAGACGATGGTCGATCAATACACGCAATTGAATGTTGACTCTTTTGTTCAGGACGTTGAGATTTGGGACAATAAAATTCGAATCGATAACCCCGTATTATGTGATGGTGATGGCCCCATCAACATGGTTCGCAAATGGTATAGCCAGTTTTACATGGACGTAGCTGATATTCCTTTACAGCTAACAACGCACAAAGAACACGTCACAGCTGTTAACTTCAAATAGGACTAACCCAATGTGTATTAGCGGTTTGGGTTACATCACGATTGAAGCCAGTGATTTAGAACAATGGCGAACGTTTGGCTGCGATGTCTTGGGCTTTATGACAACCTCGACCGCAGACTCGAATACCTTGTCACTAAAAATGGATGCCTACCCTTACCGCTTGCGTATAGTGAAGGGTTCACTCGATCGTTTTTTATTACCCGGTTGGGAAGTTTACGATAAATGTCAGTTCCATGATCTAGTCTCACACCTTAGGGATATTGGTTGCTCCCCTAAAATCGGATCTACTGACGAAGCTCAGCTACGAAACGTTCGTGAATACGCCCATGTCGTCGACCCTACCGGTTCGGCCTTTGAAATTTACTACGGCATGCAATTGGACTATGCCCCGTTGGTCTCTCCAGTAGGGGTTAAGGAATTTGTCACGGGCCACAATGGTGACATGGGGCTGGGTCATATAGCCATTAGCACGCCCGATCTCGCCAAAAGTTTAAGCTTTTATACCGACGACCTCCAATTTGGTAAAACCGACTATATGCATTTTCAATTCTCGGACGATGCTAACGATCCAGGTCAGGGCCTGCATTTTTTACACTGCGACAATCCGCGCCATCACAGCATCGCATTATTTGAAGATAGCAAACAACCATCGGGATCACTGATCCACTTGATGTTTGAAGTACCCGATATCGACCAGCTCGGATACATGATAGACCGAGTGAACCAACACGGAATTAAGGTAGTCACTCCTATAGGTAAACATACTAACGACGAAATGGTTTCGGTTTATGTCGAATCGCCCGCAGGCTTTGCAATCGAATACGGCTTTGGCGGCGTCCAAGTAGATTGGGACCATTATCGTCCAACCGAAAGTGCCAAACCCAGCTTATGGGGACACAATTGGTAAGCTTATCAAGCGTGCAATCTTGTATGACCTTTTCAGCAAAGGCAATCACGTTAATAGAACAGCTTGATAATGCTCACGCCGACAATACTGACGATAATGCCAGCAGCAAAACGTTGCCATTGCCAAAAACTGCGAATAGAGAACCAAGTTCCGCTTAAAAAGCAATCTGTATTTTAAACAGTACCACCGCATTTAAATTGCAAGAGAGATCACTATGAACACAGCCAATTTTTCCAGTACATCTGCGTCATCAGATCAAGCAGATATTCAGAAAAGCTTGAGAAAAACCGCTAGCAATATGGTTTCGCATTTGCAAGATCGCGCCGATGAAACAGCCAAACTAGGCAGATTGCCGGAAAGCACAGTCCATGAAATGACGGATGCCGGTTTTTTTAAAATATTGCAGCCTAAGCGTTATGGTGGTCTTGAGCTACAACCGAAAGATTTTTTTGACGTGCAAATAAAACTCGCTGAAGGCTGCATGTCTACGGCGTGGGTTCTGGGCGTTGTCGCTATTCATAATTGGCAATTAGCGCTATACGACGATGAAGCACAAGAAGAAGTTTGGGGCGACAACGATAACACTCTAATTTCTTCTTCTTATATGCCAGTAGGCAAAGTCACTCCTGTAGAAGGAGGTTACCGATTGTCAGGAAAATGGGGGTTTTCAAGCGGATCAAAGCATTGCGACTGGGTTTTTGTAGGTGCTAATATTCCAGCCCACGATGGAAAGGATGCTGACTACCGAACTTTTTTGGTTCCTAAACAGGACTACGCTGTCATCGACAATTGGAACGTCAGTGGTTTAGTGGGCACCGGCAGCAACGACATTGTCATTAACGATGTGTTTGTACCAGAGTATCGCACTCATCGAGCGATTGACGGGTTTAATTGCCAAAGTCCTGGCAACAGCATCAACAACAACCCTCTATATCGCATTCCCTTCGGACAGATTTTTGTCCGCGCCGTTTCTTCTTCTTCAATTGGCGCGCTGCAAGGTGCATTAGACACTTACGTTGGCATTAATAAAGCGCGAGTAGGCTTAAACGACGCCCAACGAGTAGCGTTAGACCCCAGCGCACAATATGCGGCCGCAGATGCTTGCAGAGTCATCGATGAAAGCAAGACCATTATGTACCGAAACTTTGACTTGATGCTAGATTACGCCGCCAAAGGAGAGGTCCCGCCGATAGAAGAACGAATCAAAATGCGTTACGACGCGGCATTAGTCGCACCCAAGTGCGCCGACGTTGTTAACCAACTATTTATTCACTCGGGAGCACAGGGAATTTATCGTGATCACGCCGTCAACCGAGCTTGGTTGGATATTAACGCAGGTCGCACCCACGTTGCCAATAACGTTACTAAACTAGGACGAAACTTGGGAGGAAACATGATGGGGTTGGAAAATGAAGACCATTTCTTGTAGAAGGATAACGGTTGTAGAATATAACAAATCGTTATGTGCTTGCTTTTTTACCCGGACATATAGAAAAGGACTTCAAGTTTTTATTAACGGAAAAGAAAAAAATATGCTGGGCATTTAAAATAATATTTGAAATCAGTCTAATTTAATCAATAAAAACAGGGGCGGCACCCAATTCCCACAACATCACCGTCGCCCCCATCATCACCATTAAGATCACTAAGCAAACCGCCATAATAGCGCTGGCAAACAAAAAACCACTCTCTTTCGGGATTCGCATAACGATGGGGATTCCTATATACAAAAGATAAAGAGCGTAGCCAACGGCAGCTACCGCAATCAACATATCTAACCAAAGGATAGGATAAAAACCCACAACTCCACCCGCTATTAATAGCGGCGTAGAGCAGTATCCGACTAGCGCTACTCCTTTGGCAAGGCTGGAATCTGCACCGTAACTCTGAGCCATCCAGTGCACGAAAAAACCAATGCAACAAATACTGCTTACCATCGCCAGGTAAAAAAGAGCGACTATCAATTGAGCGCTGCCGACCGTCATCCGCACGGTTTCGCCATCCGCTACTTGCCAGCCGGTTACAGTGATACCAAAGTACCAAGCTAGAGCAGGAAAAGCCGCCAGTAACAGCACATGAAAGCTGTTTTTAAAACTCTGGTCCTGTTGGCTAACTTCCTCCCACTGTTTTTGGGGGGAAATCATAAAACCCAGTGCTTGACTCAACATCGACCTAGCTCTCCTACATCCTCAGCATAAAAATTAATATTCGCAGCATCACATTAACATCCGCCAATAGTCTACGAATTGATTTATATCAAGTATTGTTAGCTTGGGTAACCAGAATAGAAACCCTCGGCGAAAAGACTATACACCAATTAAATAAAGCCTGAATCAAGCCTATTCGAATCGTAAAGCACTCAGTTCTTTAAGGGCACAGATGTCAGCAATAGATATTTCTTTATTATCGACCGCGAGAAGTTTTGATTTTTGAAACTTACTTAATACTCGGCTAATAGTTTCAACCGTTAGACCAAGGTAATTCCCCATATCGGCCCGAGACATGGGTAAACGAAAATGGGTCGCCGACAATCGGTTCCGTGCTTTACGAGCCGAAACGCTCAATAAAAATGTAGCTACACGTTCTTCTGCCTGACACTTACTGAGTAGTGCCAACAGTTGCCGATCATCAATGATTTCTTGGCTCATTAATTGAAAACAATGCTGCTGCAATGAAGGAATTTTTTGGCTTAGTGCGCCCAAGTTGTCAAACGGAATTTCACAAACTGATACTGTTTCCATGGCCTTGGCTGAGCTGGCGTGGCGGTTACGGCCAATTCCGTCCATCCCAAGAATTTCACCGGGAAAATAAAAGCCGGTCACCAATTCTTGCCCGTCATCAGTTACCGTATACGATTTCATGCTACCGGATCGCACGGCATAAATAGAGGAAAATTCATCTTCCTGTCGATACAAGTGATCGCCCTTTTGTAGCGGTCTACCCCGCGCGACAATCTCGTCAAGTTTGACGATATCCTCGGCTTCTAATGCAATCGGCAAGCAAATAGAATTCAACACGCAATCAGTGCAAGACACTCGGCTGTCGTGGGGACATTGTTGTGAATCAACCATAGAACTTTATTTCTCAATACTATTTTTTAACTCTGGGCTATTTACTTCCGGGTTATCTAAGCTTGGGCTATCTTAATCTGAGCCTTTAATTATAGTTTCTCTACCCTAGATTGTCTTGGAGCAATAAGCAATATCTAACGGCTTATATTGATCAAATACCATACATATATTCCGGAGTAACTGCCGTCCCAGCTCTGTCAATGCAATACTATCGGCGGATAAGTCTAGCAAGCCCTCTTGCTCCATTTGCTCCATTTGAACCAATTCTGACTTAAAATGCTGAACAAAATCAATGTTAAACCGCTTATTAACCTCACCAAAATTTAACGTCATTTGACAAGCCAAGGCCATAATAACATAGCGCCTTAAAATGTCCTCGCGATTAAGCTCACACACTTTCTCTATTGGCATTTGATCGTTGCCAAGCAGTTCGTGATATCGGGCGAGGTCGTGCACATTTTGCGTGTAGCGGTCGGCATGGGTGGAAATAGCGGACAAACCAAGCCCTATTGTCTCTAATGACATATTAGTAGAGTAGCCCTGAAAGTTCCTTTGTAAGGTACCTTGTTGTAACGCCAACGCCAGTTCATCCGTAGTCTTGGCATAATGATCCATTCCAATGCCTTGGTATCCCGCGCCTAACAATGATTGCCTAATACGCTGTGCCAGCGCCAATTTGGTTTCAGCATTTGGCAACAGGTATCGATCCATTTGCCGCTGTGAAGAAAATCGAGCGGGCATATGTGCGTAATTGTAGACTGACACCCGATCGGGAGAGAGTTTAATAACTTTATCCATAGTTTGCACTATCGACTCTTCGGTCTGCATCGGTAAGCCGTAAATCAAATCAAAGCTAAGTGACTTAAAACCGTGTTGTTTGATCGATTTCACCAGCCCAGCTACCATTTCGTAGCTTTGCACCCGATTAATCGCTTCTTGTACCTGAAGATCAAAATCTTGTATCCCCAAGCTAATGCGATTAAAGCCTAGCCCCACCAGTAAGGCTAAAACTTCTTCGTCTATTGTTCGCGGATCTACCTCGATAGAATACTCTCGCGAGTCGTAATCGACTAATTGAAAGTGCGTAGCGAGCATCCGCATCAGTCGCATGAGCTCTGCCGGATTCAAAAAGGTAGGTGTACCACCACCAAAATGCAGTTGCTTGACTTGACGAGACTCGGTAAAAAAAAGAGATTTAAGCTTAATCTCTTTTTCCAGACTGTGTAGATAACGGCTGGCTATATTCTTATCACGAGTAACAATTTTATTGCACGCGCAGTAAAAACAAATATCTCGACAAAAGGGAATGTGAACGTAAAGAGATAACGGCCCAACTGTTGTCGGCCGCTGATTTAAATAGTTTTGATACTCAGTCGGCGAAGCATTATCACGAAAATGATTAGCCGGAGGATAAGACGTATAACGCGGGCTTTGTACATCGTACTTTTTTATCAAGTCGTGTGTAGCCGGGAAATATGAGCAGGCAGATGCAGGCATAATAAAACCAAGTGCGACCGTTCAAATGTTAACGACAAAGAGGCTAACGGCATTGAACACCATAGGAAGAATAAGGATCAGTTGACTTCTAGCATACGGGAAGTAAGGTGAACTATTATTGATCTAACTCAAGGAATGAAGAATATTGGCCACAAGCATCATAAGCGCTCAAGCTTGCACATATTAGCTATTCGTGAACGCCTGCGCTGCGCGTAACGGACGTTGAAGCCTCCCAGCCTATTATTGCTGATTTTCGTGTAGCTCCCCACATATAACCACCAACATTACCACTCGCTTGTATCACTCGGTGGCAAGGTATAAGAAATGCCACCGGATTGCGGCCTATCGCGGTGCCCACTGCTCTAGCAGCTTTAGGTTTGCCAATCTTTTTTGCAATCGTGCCGTAGGCCGATAGTTTTCCGAACGGAATGTTTAACAAAGCTTCCCACACTTTCAACTGAAAGGCTGTGCCCTTTAAATGTAGTTTGATTTGATCAAGCTTATTCCTATCTTTTTTAAAAATGAGCAGCGCATTTTGGTGCAGTTTGTCCACCGTTGCATGATATTCAGCGTTTGGAAAACGAGCCATTAAATCGACTATAGCTAATTGTTCATTTTCTTCAAAAAACATATGGCATATTCCTTTTCTCGTTGATGCCACTATTAGCTTTCCAAACGGACTTTCCGTAAAAGAAAAATTGATCGACAGGCTTTCCCCACCTTTTTTAAAATCTCCTGGTGTCATACCCTCGATATTGACAAATAAATCGTGTAAGCGACTTGTACCCGACAACCCTGTTTCGTAAGCCACATCTAGAAGTGTTGATGGTTCATTCTTTAACAGTCGTTTTGCATATTCGACGCTTAGGTACTGGATAAATTTTTTAGGACTTACCCCCGCCCATTCAGAAAATAATCTTTGGAAATGAAACGAACTTAATCCCACTACATCCGCTAATTCATTTAAAGAGGGCTGATCTCTAAAGTTTCTCTTTAGATGCTCAATTGCAACAGCAATTCGATCATAATTAGTCTGGTCATTACTACTCACTTACTAGTACCTTTTATTTTGATAAGATTAAAGTACCATAATAGAAAATTTCACAGCTACCGTAAGGCGAATCGTCGCCATAGTCGACCCGATTCTTGCTATGGGTAAACAGAACGTTCTCAGCGGCTATCACTCAAATGATCACTCGCATGAGCTGAATGTCCAGCATGGCCATGACCATACCCGCCCACAAGCGTCCAAACACCGTACATAATAATACAAAACCCTGCGACCCAACGCACAGACTTCGCCTGCACAAAATTTCGTAACAGGTCCGCAAACAATCCCGTCAACAACATTGCCGGTAATGTACCCAAACCAAAAACCACCATTAAGCTAGCTGTTGCTACACCACCAGCTCCTAACGCTCCCGCCCACAACAACGTGCTGTAAACCAAGCCACAAGGCAACCACCCCCAAATCATACCGAGAATAAATAGCCCTAACGGGGAATCACTATTTGCCTTAACAGCCGACATTGGTTGTACTCTTTGCCATAATCGAAAGGCCAAAGATTCCAAGTGAACCAGTAAACGAGATATTCCTGCTACGTATAATCCCATGGCAATTAATAGGACGCCCGCAATTCCTCTTAACACCACCGATAATTGCTGCCAGTGATCGATCAGTGCCAAACTTCCAGATCCCAATATTATCCCCGCCAAGGAATAACTAATTATTCGACCTGAATTGTAAGTGAGTAGCATTGCCAATTGTGCTGGTTTTGATTTTTTCACAGAACCAGTGCCCGCTAGCGCGCAACTAATCCCACCGCACATTGAGACGCAATGTAAAGACCCTAGCAATCCTAAGGAAAATGCAGTGAATACTGCGAGTAGATTAAGATCCATTATTGAAAGGAATCACCGTCACTGCCTGAATTTTTAGTTTTATCCGTAGAATATTCTTCTAAATCATCATCAAATAGTATCCTACTCGCCTCGCGTTCCAGATCATCCATCTGGCCGCTTTTAACACTCCACACCCACGCTGCCAATGCAATCAAGAGCATTAGCAGCGTAACTGGAATCATTATAAAAAGACTATTCATTTTAGCTCCAAATCAGCAGTGGTTTCTCCCTCGGCTTAACCTCACCGCCGCACATATTGTGTGTTAGTTAAATATGCTTTTTTGTCGGGTTATTCGCGGCAACAGAATTAACCAGCGAAGATTCACCCGCACGTAGACGCAGTGCGTTAGCAACCACTAACAGCGAACTGGCTGACATCCCTATTGCTGCGGCCCACGGCGGCACCCATCCCATAGCTGCACTGGGCACAGCCACCGCATTGTAGATGAGCGCCCAGATAATATTATATCGTACTACGTGCTCCGTGCGCCTGGAAATACGTATCGCTTCGGCGATGAGGGCAATGCCGGGGTTTAATAAAAAACAATCCGCCTTCGCTTTAGCAAAATCGGTCGCATTGGCGACTGCAATGGATACACCGGCAGCTGCCAGCACAGGAACATCATTCATCCCATCACCCACCACCACAACATTTTTTCCTTCGTCTCGTAACTCTCGAATTCGCGATAACTTATCACTCGGCGACTGTTTTGCCAAATACCTTTCTATACCTAACTTCTGGGCGACACGCTTTACTTCGTCAGTCGAATCACCACTGAGTATTTCAAGGTTTAAACCCAACTTTTGTAATTCTTTTACTGTGAGAATCGCATCGGGTCTGAGAGTATCCGTCAAATAAAATCTGGCTATCAGTGTCTGTTGTTGAAATAGGTAAACAGACTTAGACGCAGAATTTTTTGATAAAATCTCCGCTGATACTTCATCTAACACCCGACCTGTACCTAGCGACTGCTTAAAAAACTGATCGCTTCCCAAGTAATAATCTTGGCCATTGTAACAACCCGCTACACCCAATCCCGAAAAGTTCTGATAGTTCTCTACTAGAAAGTTATCCGAATCTACAAGAAAATCATCCGAATCCGAAACTGTTTTTTGACTCGCTATTAAATATGTTCCGTCTCGCTCTCGCAGAAATGCTCGTGCTATGGGGTGCTCAGATGTGGATTCAAGCGCAGCAGCAATCGCTAAACACTCACCTTTTGATTGTGATCCAT
>JAJRPK010000134.1 GCA_024280785.1 Gammaproteobacteria bacterium | reverse complement strand
GTTAAAGCTTCTTCAGATATATAATATGGGAAGGGGGTACTTTGATATGAGCCTTTATCTATAGCGTCCGAAATCAAGCCACTAAGCCCTCGAGGATAAGACGACTGCGGACAGTGCTAATTATTTTCTTTTGATCATTGCAATAAACAGATGGATTATCGTAACCATTATCATCACTCCATCTATGAAGTGGCATACCGCCCCCACAGGTATTAATATAATCGCATGAGGTACACGCTGATGAAGTGGCTCTCTGCATAGCATAGTATTGTTTAAACTCCTCGGAGTTAAATACTTCACTTAGTCGATGAGTATGTATGGACCATTTCTCACTAAATTGATCGGCTCCGTTAAACGTACTTTTTAAAGTATCGTTTTTCGTAATGGCCCCGTCGGTCTCTATTATTGCAATTCCATAATCCGTTACTCCCAGCCCCTCTTTTATTCCTTGGCTACCAAGCTCAAGGCGAATAATGTCATCCAAAAAGCGTATCTTGGGGGCGGCTCGATCTGACAAATAAATATCGAGCAGGGTACATAGCCATTCACCATACTCTATGGATTCTAGCGACTCTTTACCAAACGGAAGTACGGAATGATTTCCATCCCGATAAAGAAAATCTATAGATGCCGCTCCAAGCTCCTTTAAGAAAGAATATATTTTCGATGGATCAGAATGAGGATTAATGACACATAATAGCCCAGCATAGAGAAAGTCAGATTCTTTGTGATTATTGAGTAGGGCAATTCCGGCAACAACCTTTTCATAAGTCCCCTTTCCCTTATGATCAATACGAAACTGGTCGTTTATCAGTTTCGGCCCATCAATACTTACGGAGATAGATACACGATAATGCACACAAAGTTGCAAAACTTCATTTGTGATAAGCATGCCATTAGTTTGCATGCTTATTGGATGCGTATCAGGAAGGCTTTCTCGAAGGCTCTTCAAAAGTTCCCTTAGCTTTCTCAAGCCCAGCATTAGTGGCTCACCGCCATGAAGGACTGCTGCAAAAGGAAGGGCTTGATCCGCAACAAGATCTTTTAATGCTGAAGATAGTGCTTTGTTAGTATCTTGAGAAATGAGAGGCGGCATATTCTTCCACCCATCATCCCCCATGTTATATACGTAACAGTAACTACAGTTGATATTACAACGGCTAGATACCTTTACTAAAACGGTGTTTATTTCCACTTATTATTTCAACGATTATGGCGGTTATGCACTCGGTCAAATGCTCTAACAGTTGATGGCTCGTTATTTCTCACTTCCTCTACAAGACGAGAGAGTACGGAGCTTTCGACTTGAGTAATATCAATATCCAAGTTAGCTAAGCACGTTTGTTCTTGGATTGGGATTTCGCTTTCTGCATGATTCATCTTGTTGAACCTCCTTGATTGATTCGAACGCTATAATACAACTTAGGGTTTCAATGTCAAATGTGATATTTACGTTTAAAATCAAATAGTTATGAAAAAAGCAACCCGTATAACTTTTCTTTCTATAACGAAAATTTCTTTTTAAAACAATGAGTTACATTTTTTTATTTTATTTAATAAATATCGATTATATTTGCGCGTCTATATCCTGCCGAAGCAAAGGGGCATAGGTGAAATACCCAGTATTCTTCCGAAGTAAGATCATTGGGTTTTCCTGCCATCGTAGGGGACTAAAAGCTCCAAGACCAACTGGTTTGTCGGTCTACAAGCAACGCTTAATCCATATACTCCTCTATACTCGGGCAAGAACAAATTAAATTTCGATCGCCATAGACGTTATCAATTCTCGCCACTGGAGAAAAATATTTATTTTCGCGCAGGCTTGCCAAAGGATAAGCGGCCTCTTCTCTCGTATAAGCATGGCCCCAAGTGTCCGCCATCAACTGCTCTGCCGTATGCGGCGCATTGACCAATGGATTATCATCTAACGACCACTCTCCACTAGCTACTCGAGAAAGTTCATCACGAATCGACAACATCGCGTTGCAAAATCTGTCTAGCTCTCGCTTGGATTCGCTTTCGGTCGGTTCTATCATCAATGTACCGGCGACAGGAAAAGACATCGTTGGTGCGTGAAAACCGTAATCGATTAACCGTTTCGCAACATCTTCTACCGCAATGCCTACTGAATCCTTGATCGAGCGTAAATCAATAATACATTCGTGCGCGACCAAGCCTTGACGGCCTGTGTACAAAACCGGAAAAGCATCGACTAAACGATAAGCCACGTAATTAGCGCTGAGTATGGCCGCTTCGGTAGCGCGCCTTAGCCCCGCCGTTCCCATCATCCGTATATACATCCAACTGATCGGTAATATGCTGGCCGAACCGTAGGGCGCACTAGAAACCTGAAAGCCGTGCTTGTCATTTTCAGCTGAGTCACCCTTATTCATTGACGCCATAGCGGGTAAGAAAGGCGCCAAATGGGCCTTAGCTGCAACAGGACCTACGCCCGGGCCACCACCACCGTGGGGAATGCAAAAAGTTTTATGCAGGTTGAGATGAGAAACATCACCACCAAAAGATCCTGGCTCACACAAGCCCACCATTGCATTTAAGTTAGCGCCATCGACATAAACCTGGCCCCCATGTTGGTGAACAACTTCAGTAACTTCTCGAATATGCTCTTCAAATACACCGTGAGTAGAAGGGTAAGTCACCATAAGCGCAGCAAGATTTTTCGAGTGCTGACTTGCCTTGGCCTTAAGGTCTTCGAGATTAACATTACCGTGACTGTCGCAACTCACCACAATCACTTTCATATTGCACATTTGCGCAGAAGCGGGGTTAGTGCCATGAGCGGAACTCGGTATCAAACATATATTACGCGATTCGTCGCCACGGCTTTTGTGGTAGGCCGATATCGCCAACAAGCCCGCAAACTCTCCCTGCGATCCGGCATTTGGCTGTAATGACACTACATCATAGCCCGTGCATTTTGCTAACAACTGTTCAAGCTCTGCGATCATCAAGTGGTAACCTTCCACTTGATTGGACGGCGCAAAGGGATGAGGACTACTAAATTCCGGCCAGGTAATGGGTATCATCTCGGAAGTCGCGTTAAGCTTCATGGTGCAAGACCCTAACGGAATCATGGTGCGGTCAAGCGCCAAATCTTTATCGGACAATCTACGAATATATCGCAGCATTTCTGTCTCTGAATGATAATGAGAAAAAACAGGGTGGCTTAGCAAAGCGTCGCTGCGCAACACTCCTGTTGTAGACGACTGACAGTGCGACGACTGGCAATCCGCTGACTGATCATTAGCAGGCGGTGCTACCGCTGAAAATT
>JAJRPK010000133.1 GCA_024280785.1 Gammaproteobacteria bacterium | reverse complement strand
TATTTAATCAATCGCTCGGTAACTTCAAAATCGGGCGAACCGTAATTGGTCGTCATCGCCGACATAACTATTCGGTTTCTCAGGTTCATCGAACCTAAATTTATCGGTGAAAACAAGCGAGATAAATCGGGCATTTCAATTTTCCTAGTAGCTCAGTGAATAGCTATATTGCATTATTAAAGATTCTTAAAGTTTTTAACGGCCTTTGAATACCGGTTTTTCCTTGGCAAAAAAGGCTGTTACTGCCGTAACTACATCTTCGCTTTCTCCAGCCTCTACTTGATATCGGGCTTCGATATCTATTATCTCCGTCAATGATTTAGAGGCGGCCATTTTTAAAACTTTTTTACCCAGCCTTTGTGCAATGGGCGCGCCTTGTGAGATCGTTTCAGCCCAGACTCTGGTTTGTTCACCCAGTTCTTCTAAGGCAACAACCTTATTGGCCAAGTCATAATGCTTACACTGCTCAGCGTTTAGGCGTCCACCCTCAATAAACAGCTCTAATGCTTTTCTATAACCTAACGCTCTAACAAGATGGTAGCTAACTCCACCATCTGGAACCAGCGAGAGATTAGAAAACGGTAAATATAGAAAAGCGTTATCGGACATAATTAAAAAATCACAACACAGTGCCAGTGCGACGCCAATCCCGGCACATGCTCCATTTAATGAGGCAATATAGAGTTTATTAGAACCATCTATTGCCATAAATATCGGTTTGTATTCCTGTTGAATTTGTTGCTCAATATTTTCGTATCCGGAATTACCTTCCAACAAATCAGCGCCCGAACAAAACCCCTTGCCCGCAGCGGCAATAACAACAATTCTGATATTTTCATCGGCTTCAAAAGTTTCAACGGCAGACAATAACTCGATGCGCATCGATTGGCTCAGCGCATTCATTGATTCAGGTCTATTAAGCGTTATCGTTGCTACACGGTTTTTAACGCCAACACTAATCGTTCTAGGGGCCGCCATAATTTATACCTCATCGCTATGCCAATAAATTTAAGCTCAGGAATTTAAACCAAGGAATTGAGAATACTGGAGAAATCTTTTTCACCATGGCCTTCGTTCGCATGGTCCAAATACAACTTTTGCGCTAACGCTCCCAGCGGGGTTGCGCTATTACTGGCCTGCGCGGCTTCCATCGCCAAACCCAAATCTTTACACATCAAATTCACCATAAAGCCAGGCCGATAATCGTTTGAAGCCGGGGACTCTTTCATCACTCCGGGATAAGGGTTGTAAACTTCTAGCGACCAATTTCGTCCAGAGCTTGCCAGCATGATTTCCGACAAGACAGAAGGATCCAATCCGTTATCAACACCCAGTTTAAGTGCTTCCGCCGTACCAATCATATGAATAGACAACAACATGTTATTGCACATCTTTGCGACTTGACCCGCGCCGTGTAAACCCGCATGAAAAATATTTTTACCCATGGATGCCAGTACTACTTTAACTTGATCAAAAACGGCTTCACTACCCCCACACATAAAGGACAACGTTCCCGCCGACGCAGCCGCCACCCCGCCAGAAACCGGACAGTCCATCATACTTATGCCCATCTCATTGGCCTTTGTCGCTACTTTTTGGGCGGTTGCTACGTCGATAGTACTCGAATCAATAACCACTGTGTTTTTATCTAACACACTCAGCACGCCGCTGTTACTATCACCGCTGTCATCACCGCTGCCATCACCGCTGCCATCACCACTATCGTCACCGTTACCAAGATAAACCGATTCGACATGCTGACCGGCCGGTAGCATGCTGATGACAAAATCTTTTCCGGCAACAGCGGCCTTCGCAGAGGCTGCCGTCGATGCGCCTTGGCTGACCAGGTTCTTAACCATATCGGGCATCAAATCGAATACGCACACCTTATGCCCTGCCTTTAGCAAATTCACTTCCATCGGGGCGCCCATATTGCCCAAGCCTATAAATGCTATTTTTGCCATTAGAGTTTCCTATATTAGTGTGCAGGTGCAGGTATTTTCATCTGTGTGTAAAAATCTGTTTTTTTACATTATTTTAATTGTCAGGCAAGGTCAGCCAGTGGATGATCTTTCCAAGGCTCCACAAAAAAAGATTCCAGAAATTCTCGAGAAATATCATCAATGGTCTTATATTTCCACTGGGGATTCTGATCTTTATCAATTAATAACGCACGCACACCTTCTGCAAATTCAGGGTGCCACATAATATTTGTCGCCAATATCAATTCTCGACGAAAGCATTCAACCAGCGATAAGTCTTGACACTGATGAAGCTGTTCATCGATTAACAAAATACTGAGCGCAGAGCTGTGAGAGATATTCGACTTGGACTTCAGCAACCATTTATCGTCGGTCTCTAATCCAGCAAATTTTTCTATTACTTGCTCTATGGCTAAATCGCCGACTAAGGTATCGATTATCTCAAGATGCGGTTCTACATTAGCCACCGGCAGTAAAGATTTAGAGCGGTCGGTAAATTCTGCCAGAATCTCAGTCACCTCATCATTATTTGAGCAAGCATTTTCGCTAAGTGCGATCAATACCGAATCACGCATATCACGAGTAATAAATTTGTTGGCGATACCAGAGAAAATCGCATCGGCGGCATTAAAAGACGCACCGGTCAATGCCAAAAAGCGACCAATAGCCCCCGGCATGCGATTGAGAAAATAGCTTCCTCCCACATCGGGAAACAAAGCAATGGTGACCTCGGGCATGGCGAATCGGGATGTTTCAGTAACAACCCTGTGACTACCGCCCGCAAAAATACCTAAGCCACCGCCCATCACAATACCGTCACCCCAGACAACAACCGGTTTGTTATAGCGGTGTAATAGGTAGTTCATGCGGTACTCTCGGGCAAAAAAGTTTTCCGCTTCGATACAAGGCCCACCGGGTGATCCGATGGAGCTTTCGTACAATGCCCGTACATCGCCACCCGCACAAAATGCTTTTTCGCCCGAACCGGTAATAAATACACAAGCTATGGATTTATCGTCTTCCCACCGTTGCAAGGTGTCTAGCAACAGCTCGACGCATTCAATCGTTAGGGAATTTAATGTGCCAGGAATGTTCAGCGTAATGCAGCCAATTTTTGAGTCATTGACAGCGGCAAGCTCTTTAAAGATTACGACGGGCTCACTCATTAGCTATTTTTCCACTGAGCCGAACGCTTTTCGACAAATGCCGCCACGCCTTCTTTTCGATCCTCACTGTCCCAGAGCTTTACAAACTGTTCGCGCTCGGTGCTAAAACTACTACTCATAGTTTGGTGGCGAGCAGCCATGATCAACTCTTTGCAATAACGCACGGAAGTCGGGCTTTGTTTATCTAATTTAGCGGCCAGTTCCAAAGCTTTATCGACAACCTTGCCGTCATTTACAATTTCAGAAATAAGCCCAATGGCTAACGCCTGCTCAGCTTTTATGCGCTCGCCCAGCAGGATCATACGCTTGGCCCACTGTTCACCCACTAACCACGACAAATGCTGACTCCCAAGACCGCACGGCAACAGCCCCACGGTACATTCGGGCAAGGCCATCTGTGCTTTTTCATCGGCGATACGAATATCACAGGCCAACGCCACCTCCAGACCACCACCCATGGCGTAACCGTTAATGGCGGCGATGGATACACCATTGTAGTTAGTTAACACTTCAAAAGATTTGCCAAACGCATAGGAGAAGTCAAACGACTTGGCTTTATCGTCATGATTAAAACGATTGAGGTCAGCGCCTGCAGAAAAAAACTTCTCTCCATCACCGGTTATAATCAGCGAATAATTATTGGAGTCAGCATTTAAGTTCTCTACAATGCCCGCCAGTTCTAACAGGCTCTCTGGTGTCCACGTATGCGCAGGAGGATTGTTCAAGGTTAATAGTGCAATGCTACCCCGCCTTTCAAGTTTTAATACTTCGCTCATCGTATTGCCTCTGTGCCATCTTGTTGGAGTAAGCGGCGCGCAGTAATCACCCGCATAATTTCATTAGTGCCTTCTAGAATTT
>JAJRPK010000132.1 GCA_024280785.1 Gammaproteobacteria bacterium | reverse complement strand
TGCCCACCATCATGACCCATCTCCTCCATATCATGCGCTGCATGCCCGCCCCCCGATTCCTTCTGCTCATGGTGACCACCCTTGGTTTGCTTACCATGACCTTGATCGTGGGTACCTCCTGCAAAAACCGCGCCTGCAAAAGCTCCCGTCAATAGCATTGAAATAAAAATTGATTTAATAGACATATGTTGATCTCCTCGAGTAGATCTATTTGAAATAATTAATGGTCATTTTCTCTTAACAATTTATGTGGCAACCAATGAATCACGCACAAAGCTGGCCATTAAAACCAGGCTCGAACGCCCATCACCAGCTGCGTGTCGCTAACATCGACACTTTCCATTCGGGAAAAATCTGCGGTATTGCCAAATTTTTTCGACCAGTTTATCCCGATATAAGGCGCAAACTCGCGCCGTATTTCATAGCGAAGACGAAGACCGACCTCAACATTAGACAAGCCAGAACCAACGCCAATACTTTCGTCGTTCTGCCCATAAAAATTGATTTCAAAATCTGGCGTAAGAATCAGACGCTGGGTGAACAGCAACTCATATTCGGCTTCGAGCCGCAGCGCGGTGCGACCGCTTTCGCCCACAAACAAAGCTGTATCGACTTCAAAGAAATAAGGCGCGAGTCCTTGAAAGCCTATCACCGCCCAATTTCGATCGGGCGTGGGCTTAAAGTCTTTGCGCAGGCCCAACTGAAAATCCCAGTAAGTCGCAACAGCCTGACTGTACAAAACTTGTATTTCAAGCTCCTCCGTTTTATTGTCTGTACGCTCTGCATCCGTTTTTATCCAAAGTTTTTTCAGGTCCTTACCAATCCACCCTTGCCCCTCCAAGACAAAAGGGTTTTCATCCTCATCATCCCGGATTTCGAGTTGGTCAACAATGATCGTAGTTAGCAACGGATCATCTTGAGCCCCAGCAACAACCGTGCTTGAGGCTATCGATAACATTAACGCTAATACTGTCGATAGTGATAACGTTTTTTTAACCATTCGTTTTTTCATGATTTCGCTTTTCCTAGTATCAATATAGGCCTAACTTACCCTGACTTCCCGGAACATACCCGGCATGTGATACAACAAATGGCAGTGATAAGCCCATCGCCCTATAGCATCTGCGGTAACCAAGTAACTAATTCTAGAACCCGGTTGCACGATTACCACATGTTTGCGCGGTATGTATTTAGGATCGCCCGTTTCCAGCTCACTCCACATGCCGTGAAGATGAATGGGGTGGGTCATCATGGTGTCATTGATCAGGGTAATACGAACCCGCTCTCCGTACTTCAGTTGCACTGGATCCGCATCAGCAAATTTAATACCGTTGATCGACCACATATAACGGCTCATATTGCCAGTAAGGTGCAGCTCAATTTCCCGGCTGGGTTCACGGCGGTCGATGGTGGGATAGAGATTTTTGATGTCCGCATAGGTCAATACGCGCCGACCGTACAGGCGTTGATGGTCACGCAGGCCAATACCGGGATCGTTCAAGCCGCTCTGCGGGCTATCGGCACGCATATCCACATGGGGGCCAAATTCACTTTTTATATGGGTAATCGGGCTGGTGCTAACATAGCCAGCTTTACCCAATTTTTTAGCGTTGTCTCCATGCTGACTGTGATCCATGCCTGACATCTTGCTGTGATCCATTTCCTGCATACCCGCCATACCGGACATCTTGCTGTGATCCATTTCCTGCATACCCGCCATACCGGACATCCCAGCCATCCCGTGCATGCTATGATCCATGCCCATGCCCATATCGCGGTGCCCCAACAGCGGAGCCGGATCCATTTCAGGTACGGCGGCGGCCCAACTGACGTCCGGTGTTAATGTGCCTCGAGCATAACCGGTACGGTCAATACTTTGGGCAAAAATGGTATAGGCGCTGTCATCGCTCGGTTCAACAACAACATCATAGGTTTCCGCAACACCAATACGAAATTCATCAATCGTAACTGGCTCAATGTTTTGACCGTCCGAGGCCACAACGGTCATCTTTAAGCCGGGAATACGGACATCGAAGATGGTCATGGCGGCACCATTGATGAAACGTAAACGAATTTTTTCACCACGCTTGAACAAACCTAGCCACCCATCATCCGGGGTAGCCCCATTCATCAAGTGGGTGTAGGTATAACCCGTGACATCGGAAAGATCCCTGTCACTCATACGCATCTGATTCCACATGCTGCGCTCGTTCCAGGTTTTCCCTACCCCTTTCTCTTTAATTTCTCGCCACAAGTCCCCGGCAGTGCGCCCCCGAAAATTGTAGTAGTCACTCATTTTTTTCAATTTGGCGTAGAGATCTTCAGGGGCTTCATCGGACCAGTCAGAGAGTACTACCACGTAATCACGGTCATAACTGACCGGGTCGGGTTCTTTGGGATCGATCACAATAGCGCCGTACATCCCGGTTTGTTCCTGAAATCCTGAATGACTGTGGTACCAATAGGTACCGCTTTGATTGACATCGAACTGGTATTTATAGGTTTCGCCGGGTTTAATGCCATCAAAACTCAACCCCGGCACACCATCCATATCGGTCGGCAGAATAATGCCATGCCAATGAATGGAACTGTCATGGGCCAGGTGATTGGTCACCCTTAGTGTGACGCGCTCACCTTCTTGCCAGCGTAAAATTGGCGAAGGTACAGAACCATTCACCGCAGTGGCCATTCGCTCTTTCCCAGTGAAGTTAACCTGTTGATAACCAATATTCAGATCAAACTGTTTACCACTCAAGGTCTGCGGGCGGATGCTATTGGCCGTCGATCCAAAGGACAAACCTGGAGCCATGCCCAGTCCCATCAATGCACCACCCGCCGTAACACCGGTAACAAAACGTCGACGTGATAATGACGAGCTCTTTATTCCCGTCAGCAGTGAATTAGTCTCTTTCATAACGTATCCTCTTAACTGTGTAACTCAGCACACCTACCGTTTGGCGCTAATATGCTCATAGGCTTCAACATCACCATCTTGTTTAAGCAGTAGCACATCGTATTCATCGTAGCGATTACCCATCTCCATACCAGGACTACCGACAGGCATACCGGGAACAGCTAAACCGATAGCATTAGGAGGGGGGTGCGCGAGAAATCGCTGAATGATATCGGCTGGAATATGGCCTTCAAATGCATATCCATCTTTCGATACGGCCGTATGACAAGATTGGTAACGGGGAACAATTCCTTTGTCAGACTTTAATTTATTCAAATTTGCAGGGTGATGTACATTCGCTTCAAAACCGGAAGCCTCGAGATGTGTTATCCATTTATTGCAACAACGGCAGGTTCGGCTTTTGTAAACATCGAGTGTTACCCTTTCTACCTGACGATCTTGAAGGGACGATGCTGTTGCCAATTCAGTATTATCGGAGCACGCGGCAACCCCCGGTAATAGAGAGATGGCCAGCGACCACAACATTTTTTTAACAACACTTTTCATAATAACTCCCACAGAGAACAGAGGCCTTTACAAGCTATCTAACTGGAAGTTTGGAGGCTTCCCGCATACATATCAGGTTAGAGACGCCGAATTTCAGGCGTAGCTACCCTGTGTTAGCGGGAAATAGGGGGACGAAAGAGAGAAACGGCTAACTGGCTTTCAGTCAGGCCATTATAATGACTCATTAACAAAGATGAATTTGGCACAAACGCAGGCTGGGGTGCAGGCAATACCGCTGCCGTACATCCACCCAAGCTACAATAATCACAATCGGGACAGCATCCTAAAACTAAAGCGGAAACGATATCCGCTGAGGGCAAACTTAACCCGATATGTTGCGAATGCTCCATCATCTGCTCATGAGATTGCGATGGAGCAAGCTGGTTTTGGCAAGATACAGTAGTAGACGCCACTACCTGACCCATGAAGATCATCATCAGTAGCGCCACGATTATATTTCTGTATTTTTCTATCCACATTGTTCGGTTTGCTACCGCAGTGATCAACTTACCTTACGAACTCATAGCATACTAGGTCAATTCTTTTCGTTATGCAACGATGCTTCAATTATTATAGTGTTGTAAAATTAACTTCCTAACGTCCTAACTTCGAACCAGTTCTAAAGTCAATCTTCTTACACTATCCATTAACCAAAAAGTGGACATAAATGCTGGCGAAATAACCCAGTGCTATTACCGGCGTCCATTTTAAATGGCTAAAAAATGTGTAGTGGCCGCGCGCTTGTCCCATCAGTGCCACGCCAGCTGCCGACCCCACCGACAGCAAGCTGCCACCGACACCGGCGGTCAGTGTTACCAGTAGCCACTGAATTTCAGACATATCCGGGTTCATGGTAAGCACGGCGAACATTACCGGGATATTGTCGACTATAGCCGACATCAAGCCTACCAGTACGTTGGCCGTGGTGGCACCAAGCTCGCCGTAGATAAATCCCGATGCAATGCTAAGGTAGCCGATAAAACCGAGACCACCCACCGCCATAATAACTCCGTAGAAAAAGAATAAGGTATCCCATTCGGCTTTGGCAATATGGTCAAAAATATCGAAGCTGTCAGTGTCGTGACTTCTCGGCGGAAACTCGGTGCCGTCGACGATTAAAGTGGCTCTTTTACGTAGGTAGAATCCATAGAATTTGAGGTAGGCAAGTCCGGTCATCATGCCATACACGGGCGGCAGGTGTAGAAAATTATAAAAAGTGACAGCAGTAACGATAGTGAGCATAAATAGTATGACAATCGTAATACCGCCGAACTTGATTGCGGATATTCCCATCTTGTCGGCAGTAGGATTCCCCGCTGGTAGCGCGAAATGCATGATGGTTGCGGGCACTAAGAAATTCACCAGGGAGGGAATAAATAGCTTGAAGAAGTCCGAGAAATCAAGTATCCCCTTCTGCCAAACCATCAGTGTGGTAATGTCGCCAAACGGACTAAAGGCACCTCCGGCATTGGCACCCACCACAATATTGATACAGGCTATAGCAATAAAGGCAGGCTTATCTTTACCCACAGCCATCACAACAGCGCACATGATTAACGCGGTGGTCAGATTGTCTGCAACGGGAGATATGAAAAAGGCCAGTAGACCGGTAATCCAGAAAAGGGCGCGGTAGCTGAATCCTCTTGCCACTAGCCAATTGCGCAGCTCATCAAAAACACCTCGCTCTACCATCGCATTAATATAGGTCATGGCTACTAACAAAAAGAAGAACAACTCCGTGTATTCCAGGAAGTTGTGACGGATACCTTCTTTAACAGCGTGGGGCATACCCTGTGAATTATAGGCAAGGGCAATCAGGACCCAGATGATTCCAGCCGCCAACAGCATCGGCTTTGATTTTCTAAGGCCAATCTGCTCTTCGAAAATCACCAGGATGTAGGCCGCCGAAAAAATGGCTATTGCAGCGTAACCTACCCAGCTGGTCGTTAAATTGATCGCCATATCGCCGCTTTCCGAGGCAAAGGAAAAAACGGGGATTGTTAAACCAAGTAAAAACAGAAAAAAATTCATAGGCATATTTTGAATAAGAGCTAAAGAATCTATTGATGACGATGGCAATTTTGTTGCTGGTGTACTTCTTATAGAGCAGTATAAATGAAGTAGAAAAATAGACACCCCTTACGCCTCCAATCGAGAAAGAACAAATAGCACGATTGCAATAAGTGGGTTATCACAAATATTGTTTGCTCGTAAATTTCCGCTCAGGAAAATAATCGTCTTTTATGCGATAAATATTTCAATTTTCTTCGTTATTTCAACCGATAGCATTTAATAGAAATCGATATTTACCGGATTAACCTTTTGAATGGTCAACGTTGTTAGCAGACTGAGCACGACGCAAATTGTAAGTCCCGATAACAATTCAGCTTTGGATGTTGAAAGGTTGATAAATCTGACGAACAGCGAGGGTATTACTGCCGACGTTAAAATCGCAATTATGAAGTTAAGACTGCATGTCGGATGCTGCTGTAATGGCGATACATCAATAAACAATACCAAATGGGTTGAAATCAATGTGAACAGTAAGAAAAAATCTCCAATCGCTAGTAATTCGTAAATCATAAGTCCTTAATCATCCTCAATGGTTTCGGTTCTAATTTTTTTGCTTGGCGCTGAGCTAGTGCTGGGATTTAGAACATGCCGTTTCTGAATAATAGTGCGCAATAAAATCGATCTCTTCAAAAGATAACTCTCTAACAACTCGATCGTCAATGGCATGATCGTTATCACTTCCTGTGAATGCATGAAGACGCTTGTACAAATAACCCCAATTTTGACAATTTAGGTTAGGCCCATTTCCCATTCTCGCCTTGCCATCCAGCCCATGACACGCTTTACAGCTTTCTACGATGATGTTTTTTGCTGCCGTTTCGGATGACGAAGATGCATATACCAAAGAAGATAAGGAAAATGAGGCCATGGTGAGCGTAAAAGGAATGACCCACTTTAATGATACACGAGTAAATTTAGACGATAAGGATACGGCGTTTCTAATTTTTTTTCTTCGTTTGTGAGAAGTATTTTTTTCATCATCGTTCTCGTCTGTAAAAACCTCGTCCCACCAACTCCGCCCCATTTTCTCCTCTATGTATTCACGTATTAATTGCCGAATCATTTGAGAGAATGTCAGGTATTCGATGTCGAAAAGCTCTTCAAAATATTTTTTCTTTTGCGGGCCAACAAAAAGTGTTAGCCGAACCGCTTGCTTTCCCATAGGGTGAATCTCCTGCTACACAGAAGGTTAGAAGTTTAATACTAATAAAATAAGTTAATAATATTAGCCTTTGATTGACATAGGTATAAAATACAGTCGGGGCGATAATATTGTCAATGTACTTTACTCACTTCTGCAGGCTGCTCAAAATAAACAGTCGCAGAAATTGCCCCTACCTAGCAGGATTCGTATGTTAACTATATTGACATACAAATCACAAATGGCTCACTTACAAAGTATATGCAATATTAATTTTTTTTGCAAAAAACTGTGCCCAGCCTACGGCAGACCTGGAAGATAAGCAGCTGGTTTTAATGGTATTTAGTGTCATCAGGCTGGTGCGCTGCTGGTATTTGGATGCTATAAGTCAATCCCGCATCTAGTAGAACGCAGATACAAGCCATTAGACTAGAAACTTATCAGGATTTAAATAGTCATAAGATTAGTCAATGTTGTTTTAAATAGAAACCAAAAGATAATCTTTAATGACACGAGTAATTTTTTTATTGATGTTACTGCAAGCCTCCAGTATTAGTGCTGGGGAGGGCTGTCTTTTATCTGGCCAAAATCCGCTTGACCAGAAGCAAGTGAGCCTGGATCTAGGAGATGACAACAATGATAGCGATTTTGACGAGAATGGGCTTGGAAAACATAACCCATCTCTGAAAAAAAATGGCTCCCTTTCTTTTTCATATCATCCTGTACAACTACTCGCAGTAGAAACTACAAAACCCCAACAGATACGAGCACCTCCTTTCCTTCCTAAAGAAATTCGTAATTCTATATACCCGATTTAACTTTTTATCAGGAGGGCAACCCTATGATTGTCTCAATCACATGCCGTCACGGCACGGATATGAATATAAGCCTTAAACAAGTGGCTCAATTGTACAAGTATTACCCATCTTCACTAGAAATAAATAGAGGAGCATAATCCCATGAAGAATTTAGATTTTTATTCCACATCAAATATTGAAAATTTAGAGTGGCCAGAAGAAATAAAGTATTACTCTCTGGAAACGCCTGCACTTGTTTTTTTTAACGATTTTAATGTCATCAAGCCCTTAGTTATCGAGTCATCAGTATCAGCGATTGATGTCAAAAACATCATGAGAAAGGCACACGTTAAGTTTAAATTTGTTATCGACGAAAGAAAGGAGTTTTTGGGTGTTGTCAGTGCAGATGATCTCGATGATCAAAGGGTTCTTTGGAATGTATCGGAGGGATTTAAGCGGGAAGGAATATCGATAATCGATTTTATGAGGCCAAAAAGAAACTTGCTCGCGCTAGATTTCAAAGATCTAGCCACAGCTTCTATCGGTGATATTATTCAAGCATTAATAGATAGTGGACAACGACATTGTCTGGTTGTCGATAGAGACACTAACAGTGTTAGAGGTTTTTTTTCAGCAAGTGAAATATCAAGGATGCTTCAGGAGTGGGTTGGCATAGAACAAGGAGCTGAGATCTTCAAGATGTTGGCCGCACAGTGAAAGAAAAAGGGAATGTCAGCGACCCAGAATACTCGAGATCATCACCATACAAAACGCTGTAACGAAGATTGATCTTTTCTCAATGAACAATCCCGCAGCAGAGCTACGAGGTTGTTCATTCATCCTGCCACTTAGACTTTGCAATGGAGACATCAAGCTTTGGTCATTTTCAGCCTTCATAGAAGCAATAAGATCGCTACCATGGGAATGCTCTTTTGACCCTCTATAAAACCCAGGGAACACGCAAGCCACACGATATCAATGACTTACGAGAACTGCAACGCACCATGAAGCACCCTGATTAAAAAAAATTGGGAAAAAGTTGGGAAAAATGAGTGGCCAATCGGCAAAGATTTTAAACAAGGTAGATGGGTGTCTCAAAACGCCTGAGGTCGTGTGAAAACAAAAAACGCTCACTATTATTCCGGTTTCCCGCTCATCTGGTCTATTCAGCGACGATTACAGCGACATGAAATTGTCAGTAAATAATCCATGATTAATATTTTAGTCTTGTCAGATCGTCAGATTGGCTCCGTAGAGGCGCAAATAAATAGCTTAACGATGAGTCTTAGCTCTGCATCGCATCCGGTGTGTTGCGCAACTCGCTTTCTATCGTATCTAACAGATTCTCGTGTTCCCAGCGTTTGACTCGACGAACTTTCCCTCGAGTACATTTCGGTTTTAATGCGCAAGCCTGGCAGGTCAATTGGGACGCATAATACGCATGCAGCACCATCCCATTGGCAACCGTCTCAAATCGTCGGGATAAGGTTTCACCGGCCGGGCACGTGTACTGATCGGTCTGGATATCGTAGTGAAAGTCTTGCTTGTCATACAAGCCTGCTGCCTTGTTTCCCGAGGTAAACGATTTGGGCACCAACACTTTGATATCCGCATCGTAGCAAGCTTTTATGGCTTCGCCTTTGTAGTAGCCGCGGTCTGCAAGCACCTGGATTTCTTTTTGTTTGAGTCGGTGCTGAGCCAGCCCTGCGTTGGGGAACAGTTGATTTCTATCGACGGGTGAATTAGTGACGTCGTGTACGACAATCAGTTTATGCTTTGTATCTACAGCGGTTTGCACGTTGTAGCTCACCTGTGAGCCCATGCCGCCTTTCTTCATCAGCCGTGAATCAGGATCTGTTTCTGAGAGTTGCTTATCGGGATGCTGGTGTACTTCCTGTTCACGCGCTTTCAAGCGTTGCATCTCAGATTTTAGCGCCGCAATCTTTTCTTTGAGTTTCGGCACCTGTGTATCGCACCCCACAGGCTCACCGTTATCAGCCTCGTCAAGCAAGGACAAGTATCGTTCGATGTGTTGCTCCATTCGCGCGATGCGTCGCTTCATGCTGGCCCGCGTGTCATTCCGGTCTTTGCTGTTCACCGCTTTGAATTTACTGCCGTCGATGGCCACGATGGCTTGTGTGAACAACTCTAAACGGCGACATAGCTCAATGAACTCACAGCAAACTCGCCGAATGGCGGGACCGTTATCTTTTCTGAAATCGGCTATGGTCTTAAAATCGGGCATCAATCGACCGGTTAACCACATCAGCTCTACATTACGCTGAGCCTCGCGTTCTAATCGGCGACTCGATTGAATCCGGTTGAGATAACCATAGATATATATTTTTAACAGCATCGCGGGGTGATAACCAGGGCGACCGATCGGTTGCGGGTGGACACGCTCAAATCCCAGCTTAAACAAGTTCAGCTCATCAACAAAAACATCGACAACCCTGACCGGGTTGTCATCTTTAATGTAATCATCGAGCTTTGCTGGGAATAATGTGCTCTGAGTTCGGTCTTCACCTTCAACGAAACGCTTCATCAGAATCTCTCGCTGTTGTTAGACCGTTATTATACCTTGGTATCGCGTTTTCACACAGTCTGGCCTAATAGCAGTCGTTGAGAAACTTTGACCTTATTGATATAGGCGCCTAATTTCACCTCCAAAACACGTAGTCTTGCTTTAGGGCGACCTCTGCAAGTCAGAATACACATTCCTAAGACGTAGGTAGCAATAAAATTTTAAAAGCGCGCCTACAAGTTAAGAATGCTACAGTGACCAAAGTAATATGAATAGGTAACACCAAATGAGTAAAATATAGTCATGAGACGACGAACTTTTTGCACTGGCAGCACGCTTGGCCTGATAGCGTCAGTGGCTGGAGCCTCCCCACTGTTGGCAGGCACATTGGTTAAATCGAAGCAGAGAGAATATGATACCGCCATCATTGGTGCTGGCTTGTTTGGATCGGCAGCGGCGCGCCACCTTTCAAAAATGAGCAGTGATGTGATTTTGATTGGCCCTGCGGAACCCGATATTCAGCAGCAAGAAGCAGGTGTTGCTGCGTCTTTTGCAAGCTATTATTCCGAAAGTAGAGCCACACGTATTTTTGATACCGATCTCGCTTGGGGTGTTTTAGCAAAACGTTCGCTCGCGCGGCTACGCGAAATTGAACGTCAAAGTGGTATCTCTTTCTACGATGAAAATGGCTATATGATGGTTAGCCCGCCTGGATTCGGTACGAACTGGGTAGACTTTGACAAGCTACATGCGGTAGCGAACGACCTGAGCGTAGCCGTGGAAGATCTCAACCACAAGGCGTTACTCCACCGCTTTCCCTTCCTCCAATTTACGCCAGATTCCACCGCGATGATTCAGACTATCGATGCAGGTTATCTCAACCCTCGCCGTTTGGTCGAGGCACAACAGAAGCTTGCGATACAACAGGGTGTGCAATTAGTCCGCGATGAGGCGGTTCAACTCGATGCCATGGACTCTCATGTCAAAGTCAGTCTGTTATCGGGCGATACCATAACGGCGAAGCGAGTATTATTGGCTACCGGTGCTGCGACTAACAACATAAAGCTGCTGCCGCTCCAACTTGATGCAAAACTTGAAATGCAGACCTATGCATTGGCTGAAGTGGCTAGCGATACCGTCCTCGATTTTCCGGCGACGCTGTATGCTAAAACAGATGGAGAGAATCCTTTCGCCGGTATGTTGATGCCTCCTATTGTCTACCCGGATGGTCGTTCTTATATTAAAGTTGAAGGCCAGTCTCTGCGACCGGACGTATCGAACGACATGCAGCAAGTTGTGAAGGATGTACTCCCCAATGTCGAGACACGCTCTACAAAACTCAACGCCTGTCCTGTTTTTAACACCACAACGCACTATCCCTATATTGATATGGTAGATGATCGCATTGGTATCGTCGTTGGTGGAAATGGCAAAGGTGCAAAAGCGTCAGATGAAATTGGTCGGCTGGCTGCCGAGATGATTAATACAGGAGCTTGGTCCGACACCATGCCTCAATCTTTATTTGCGATGCAGGTTGCAAGTTCCAGTTGAATATTAAGTTGATTTGTCTTTCCCCTTTTAATTCTTGCCAACTACTATGACATCTTCCCCCATACTTTATCTATCCGCCTGTAGCAGATTTGAATTTCCACCGTACATTTTTGGGGCATGGGTAGAGGAAGCGGCTTTGGCATAGGGTTGGTTATTGAACGCCCGATTTTTTCTAGATTCTTATATGGCGACCGACTACTCTTGGCACATAACCGACTAGCCAGCAGCCCTAATCTTCATTATCGTGTACGGCTGATTTTAGGCGTTAGCTGCCGTTTTCCCCACCTAACTATTATATTGAGGATTAAGATCTTCAGCCACACTATAGTACCCGCCAACTCATAATTCAGTCGAACGAAAAGCCTTAGTGGTGAAGCTGGAAAAAAGTTGGTAATTGCTTAAAATAAAGCCTTACAATAAACTCGTAATAGATTGATTTTTAAGGCATTAATAATGGCGGTGTTGGCAGTCTCCACCTAACTCCGCTCTTAAGTAATTCCCTGTTAGTGGGAAATCTACAGGGAAATTTTTAACTTTGCAATCAATTCACTACGCATCGACGTGCTCTAACGCCTATAATTTGGCGGTTTTCACTAGCTCATATTTTCTGCGCCCTTTAAGTAACAGGGAATTATCAGGGAACAGGACACTCTACGAATTAGGCCGCTATTGATTTTGTCGCAATAGTTTTAGCCAGATCTTTTTGTGATGCTCCCATAACCAACAGCGCCTTAACAAGAAGATCCATTGAAACTGAGGGTTCCCCCGCCTCCATCTTTGCCACACGGGACTGACTGGATTCAAGCAATTTGGCGACGTCTTTCTGACTGAGTTTTTTTCTGGTTCGCAACGCTTTCATATGTCGCGCCAAAGCCAATTTCATATCGATCAGCACCTCTTCCTCGGGTGATAAACCCAAGAACTCTGCCGCTGTGCCAACCTTCCAGCCTTTAGCTTCCAGCTTTTTACGTTTAGCCTGTTTCATCATCGTACTCTTTCAATCTAGTCTTACAAATATTAATAATATTCTTGGGTGTTTTGCTCGTCTTCTTGTCAAATACGTCCAGAATAACGACGGCATCTGTATCCACCCGATAGACGACTCGCCAAGTAACTTGCTCGTCAGGAATGCGCAATTCATGGCACCGTTTTCCAATTCCTGGCATAGGTCGGGAATGCGGCATGCTGAGCTTTTCCCCTGCTTGTAGCTTCCTCAGCAAATAGCCCACTTCAAGCCGAGCAGCAGCAGAAAACGGGGGTGTTTTCACTTCGCTATGCAGCCACACGATTGGCTTGTCTTTAGGACTCATAGAATCTGATTGTATGTCATATTTGACATATTTTCAAGCTGGCAGGTGTATTGGGTCAAATGAGCATGTTGAGCATCCGACCTTTGTCGAACGAATGATTGGCACCCTGCGCCGCGAGCTTTTGGATCGGACATTATTCAGGACTCAATCCGACCTGGAGTAAAAGCTGGCTGTATTTCAGACCTACTACAATGAATATCAGGTACATACTGCCCACAGAAATTCAGTTCCTGATGAAAAAAATGATAGACCACCACCAAATTTGACTGAATTTTTCTGGCAATCGCATTGTCGAAGGCTATTCCAATTACCCGAAACCTGCTGAATTAGTAATTCGCACACGACAGGCTAACCCGCTGAAATTTAAACGTTTTCTGCAGACATAAAAAAGGGGCTAATTTAGCCCCTGACTGTATGGCGGAGAGGGAGGGATTCGAACCCTCGATACAGGATTAACCGTATACTCCCTTAGCAGGGGAGCGCCTTCAGCCGCTCGGCCACCTCTCCGGATATGTATAAATGTAGAAACTTAAATACTCTGTACCTTGCCTTTTTCGCGGGCGGCGATCATATCATAATCATCAATGATTTCTAGCACTTGTCGCTATTTGCCAGCAACATTTACTGACTATTTTCAAGCATAATAAAACACCTACCCATATCAAATCGGGTAGGTGAAATTTGCCTTTGAAAATGAATGCTAGAACCCGTTAACGAGAATTTAAACCAGAGCACTCACCAAACGGTTGAAGCCGCTAGTAATCCACTTCGTCCTGAACAGTATTGCCCTGCGCCTCTTGAGCTTTTAGCGCTTTTTCTTGCTGGATTCGGTGGTATATTTCTTCGCGGTGAACAGCAATCTCTTTTGGTGCATTCACACCTAATCTAACTTGATTACCTTTAACACCTAGTACAGTGACAGTTACGTCGTCTCCAACCATTAAGGTTTCGCCTATTCGGCGGGTTAAAATCAGCATATCGCATCTCCCGATGTCCTGCTGGCTCCTAAGCACAAATGTGCATGTAGCCTCCGGCTAACTTCCCTCCCATTATGGCAACCACAGCACAGCAAACACAAAAAGAAAACAACCGCTTTTTTAAAGAAACGATCTATTTCATCGTGCCCGATGTACGTACCAACTGTCACTTAGCTTTTAATTATCACTACTCTACCCTTTCTTTCCATCGGGTATCGCAGCGAATGGTTACCTATCCCTGTGAACAGTCAGCCTATTGATTAACCGTCAGTTTACGCTTTGTTTCGTTCGCTCACTCACTCTCGGGTTGATCTAACCCAAACTCAGTGTGCAAAGCCCTGACAGCCAATTCCATGTACTTTTCTTCTATAACAACCGAAATTTTAATTTCTGAAGTCGTTATCAACTCAATATTAATGCCCGCATCCGCGAGCACTTTAAACATCTGGCTGGCTATTCCTGCGTGTGACCGCATGCCAACGCCAACCAGCGAAACTTTACATATATTACCATCAACTGCCACTTCGCGCGCGCTTAATTCTTTTACCGTCTTTTCAGCAATGGCATGAGCTTTGTCCAACTCGTTGCGATGTACGGTAAAAGTGATGTCTGTTGAGCCATCGGCCGCGACGTTTTGCACGATAACGTCTACTTCTATATTGGCATCACTCACCGGTCCAATCACCTTATAGGCCACTCCCGGCATATCTGGCACACCCCTAACGATGATTCGAGCCTCATCACGATTAAACGCTATTCCCGATACTAATGCAGCTTCCATATCCGCATTTTCGTCAATTGAAATCAATGTTCCCGGCCCCTCTTTAAAACTAGACAATACTCGCAACGGAACCTGATATTTTCCTGCGAACTCCACCGCCCTAATCTGCAATACCTTAGAGCCTAAGCTCGCCATTTCGAGCATTTCTTCAAACGTAATACGATCTAAGCGCTGTGCGCAACTAACTACTCTAGGGTCGGTTGTGTAAACGCCATCAACGTCGGTGTAGATCTGACACTCATCGGCATTTATTGCCGCCGCAATCGCTACAGCGGTTGTATCTGATCCACCGCGCCCTAACGTTGTTATATTGCCAGAGCCATCAACACCTTGAAAGCCGGCAATGACAACCACTTGATCGTTGGTTAAATCGGCCAAAATAGCCTTTTTATCAATCTGTTTAATACGTGCCTTACTAAACACGCTATCCGTTAACAATTTCACTTGTCCGCCAGTATATGACCGTGCGCCCAACGATAAATCATGTAAGGCCATCGATAATAAAGCAATAGTGACTTGCTCACCGGTCGACAATAAGACGTCTAATTCTCTCGCATCGGGCTGTGCAGTTATCGACTGAGATAGCGTTAGCAAACGGCTTGTTTCGCCACTCATAGCAGAAACTACGACGACGATTTGGTCTCCCTTATCGACGTGCCTTTTTATCCGTTCGGCAACCGCCTTAATGCGCTCGGGAGTCCCTACTGAAGTACCCCCGAATTTTTGGACGATCAATGCCATGGTCAGTTCAATCTTATCATTTACTGTAAAGGCTATTTAGCATAGCGGCTATTTCGATCATTTGGCGCCTGTCAAAGCGGCAATAAGTCCACTGAATTAGCAGGCACCAAGCAAAACGACGCGAAATGTACACTAATCGCACGCCGATTTAAACAAGCACTCGATAATATTACATCGCTATCGTGATTTATGTGCTTTTTGCTATAAGAAAAGGGGCTGGATTTCTTCAATACCGCGGCATTAGGTTTTTAGATTTATCCTCTTACTTTGGCAAGTTTGCCTCGAAATCCAACATTCTTTTAGCCGCTTCCAGGCATAAATCCAATGGCTCAACCAATGCCATGCGTATGTAATTTTCTCCAGGGTTATAATTCTTGCTGCCACTCCCCTCTGCATGGTTTGATAGCCGTGTTGACGCTCTTGCCAAATACCTTCCAGGCAATACTTTAACGTGCTGTTGTTGAAACAGATCACGAGTGAAAATTTCGTCATTTATCGGTGTCTTAACCCAAAGGCAAAATCCTGCTGCCGGCATATCTAACTCAAAAGCGCCATTCAATACCGAGACAACGGCAGAAATTTTTTCGCGATACAATGCTCTATTCTCTATCACGTGCGGCTCATCTCCCCACGCTGCGATGCTCGCTTCTTGATGATGAAAAGGCATCGCTGATCCGTGATAGGTCCGATAAAGTAGAAAGACAGCCATCAATTTCGCGTCACCCGCAACAAAGCCCGAACGCATTCCGGCTAAATTAGAACGTTTGGATAAACTATTAAACACCAGACAGCGCGAAAAATCAGAGCGGCCTAACCGCTGACACACTTCTAACAACCCGATAGGAGCCACTGCTTCGTCAAGATATATTTCGGAGTAACACTCGTCACTGGCAATGACAAAATCGTAGCGATCAGCCAGCTCAATCAGTTGTCGATAAAATTTCCCGGTTAATACCGCTCCGGTTGGATTGGCCGGATTGCAAACATACATTAGCTGACAGCGCCGCCATTGTTCTTCAGTAACATCATCAAGACAGGGGAAAAAAGCGCTCTCTTTGTCGCAAGCCAAATACAACGGTTCAGCACCGGCCATAATTGCCGCGCCTTCGTATATCTGATAGAACGGCGAAGGGATAATAACCAACGGATCCTCATCGCCTTTGTTCGATTTATTGACCACCGTTTGTGCTATAGCAAAAAGTGCTTCTCGGGTCCCCAATACAGGTAAAACCATTGTCGCAGGGTCAATCACCGACGCGGGAATCTGATAACGCTGGCACAACCATGCCGTAATAGCCTGCCGCAATCGGATATCTCCTACCGTACTGGGGTATCGATTAATCCCGCCTAAGTTATCCACCAACGCTTTTAAGGCAAAGTCGGGCGGGGCATGTTGTGGTTCACCCATCGCCATCGAAATAATCGACTTGGACGAATCGCCAGAAACGTCCGCTAACAAGGCGTTAAGTTTAGTGAAAGGATACGGGTGCAGTTGTTCGAGAAAGCTAT
>JAJRPK010000131.1 GCA_024280785.1 Gammaproteobacteria bacterium | reverse complement strand
GACAGCAATATCGCATTGATCCTTACTCATGGTGACGATCGGCTCGATAGTTTTGAACGTTTGGTCGAAATTATCAGGCGAACGGATTTGGTTGGCGAAGACTTGTGTACCAACCTCGAATTTCATTATGGGCTGACCAACTGGTTTATTGGCAATAATATTCAAGCACGGCCAACAACCAAGTTTATTGTTCCTTATCTCACGGCTGTTGGGCTACTAAAGCAAGCCGCTGATAACCTGGATTTAGCTTATGTTTTTAAAGTGATTCGTAAAAAAGCATTAATTAAATTGAGTGAAGGGAGAAAGCAAGATAAAGACTGGATTAAATCGACTGAGCAAGTTATTGATCGAAAAAAATCGCTATTGCTTCGACCTATTGCTAGTTTGTTAGGGCAACCTCATTCGCTAGCGGGCTGGCTTAGTGTACACGCTGATGACTTTTCTGTTGAAGAAGCAAAAGGCAATTTTAAAGTAACCTGGCATTGTAACCCTGTCGAATTACTTGATGGTCTATACCACTTTCTCAATATGGAATACCGTGATGGTCGTCCGGCACAGGACATTATATGGGACCACGATTTTAAAATTTTATTTGATGCTTTACAGTTTTATGCAGAGCTCGATAAAAGGCTTTCGGTGGAGAGTTTTTCAAAGTTAGAAGAGCTGTTAGCTAAATCTTCAGCGGCGGCTAAATCGGGTATCAAAGCCGCTCAATGGGCTGAAATTAAAGCGGCTCACAGTGGTTATCAAGCGGCAATGGACATTTTAGCTGTGCTGCCTTACATCGCTGCAAAAACGGACTTTTATGAGCTGCGAGTTATCGATGACTTGTCGATAGATATACCAGAGAAGCTCTTGGATGAGTCTTTGCAGAAAGATATGCAAAAAGTATTAGTGCCACCACCCGAAGCTAGAGGCGATGAAATTCTATCGGTGTCAGGTGGTATGTTCTACTCAAGAGAAGCTCCGGGGATGGATGCCTATTTAAAAGAAGGCGACCATTTTGAAGCCGGCGATACACTTTATATTGTTGAAGTTATGAAAATGTTCAACAAAGTGCTTGCAACCTTTTCAGGTACGATCGAAAAAGTGTTGGTGGATAATGACGGTGTGATTATTTCTAAGGGGCAGGTGTTGTTCAACGTAAAACCGGATGAGGAAATAATTGTTGAATCGCCCGAGACTATCGCAGCCCGCCGACGAAGTTATTCGGATGATTTTTTGGCCACTAATAGCTAGAGTAATTAGCGGCATTCGCTGAATATTTGTCAGATTTTTAGTTGCAAAATATTGAAGTTAAATCTTGAAGTTAAACATTGAAAATAAAGGCTTGATCCTGATAGAAAAAAGCCTTAGTGATAACAGTTGGGGTATTGAATGTCAGAGTCAAAATATCAACCGGCCGATATAACGGTTGAACAGTGGCGGGAGCAGGCTAACAAGCAGTTGACCCGAACTAAAAAAACACTTGATGACTTAGTTACCGCCACGCCCGAAGGTATCGATTTAAAGCCTTTATACACGGCAGAAGACACTAAAGGTTTAGCCTTTGCTGACACGATGCCAGGTTTCGAACCGTTTATTCGCGGCCCACAGCCGACTATGTATGCGGGTAGGCCATGGACTATCCGGCAGTACGCAGGGTTCTCAACGGCCGAAGAATCCAATGCCTTTTATCGTCAGGCGCTTGCTGCGGGTGGACAAGGTGTTTCGGTCGCATTTGATTTGGCCACCCACCGGGGTTACGACTCTGACCATCCTCGAGTGAGCGGAGATGTGGGTAAGGCGGGTGTTGCGATAGATTCAGTCGAAGATATGAAGATTTTATTTAACGGAATCCCACTAAATAAAGTGTCGGTATCAATGACAATGAACGGCGCAGTACTGCCCGTTTTGGCGGGTTATATAGTCGCTGCTGAAGAGCAGGGGGTCGCGCAAGATGGATTGTCAGGAACTATTCAGAACGACGTTCTTAAAGAGTTTATGGTCCGCAATACTTATATTTATCCGCCGGGCCCATCGATGCGCATTATTGGTGACATTGTTGCTTACGCGTCTACAAATATGCCAAAGTACAATACCATTTCGATATCTGGTTATCACATTCAAGAAGCTGGGGCTGATGCGGCGCTAGAGCTTGCTTACACCTTAGCGGATGGTAAGGAATATATCCGAACAGCTATTGCGGCGGGGTTAGATATCGATGCATTTGCCGGTCGGTTGTCTTTTTTCTGGGGCATTGGCATGAATTTCTATATGGAAATTGCCAAGCTAAGAGCGGCGCGATTATTGTGGTCAAAAATAGTTAGCGAATTTAAACCGAAGAACCCTCGGTCAAAGATGTTGCGGACACACAGCCAGACTTCCGGGTGGTCGTTAACCGAGCAGGATCCGTATAATAATGTTGTCCGCACAACGATTGAGGCGATGGCAGCAGTGTTTGGTGGAACCCAATCATTACATACTAACGCATTAGACGAGGCTATCGCGCTGCCAACGCAGTTTTCATCGCGTATAGCTCGCAATACTCAGTTGATTATTCAAGAAGAAACCGGCATTACCAATGTTGTAGACCCATGGGGTGGCTCTTACATGATGGAGTCACTGACTCAGGATATTGCGGATAGAGCCTGGATCTTGATTGAAGAAGTAGAGGCTAAAGGTGGTATGGCCAAGGCCATTGAAACCGGCATGCCTAAACTGAGGATTGAAGAAGCGGCTGCTAGAAAGCAAGCTAAAATAGATAAGGGTGAAGATGTTATTGTCGGTGTCAATAAATATATCCTTGCCGATGAAGATGAAGATGACGTTGAAATTCTTGAAATTGATAATCAGGCAGTTAGAGAGTCGCAGGTAGCGCGTCTGGCCAGTATTAGATCTTCACGTGACGAGTCGGCTGTCGAAGCCGCGCTCGAAGCCATTTATCAAAGCGCTGTATCGGGAGAGGGGAATCTGTTAGCGTTAAGCATTGATGCTATGCGCCTACGCGCCACAGTTGGGGAGGTATCTAGCGCAATGGAACGAGAGTTCGGACGATTTAACGCTCAAGCCCAAACCGTATCGGGAGTCTACGGCAATGCTTATCAGGACGATGATGATTGGCAGCAGATATCAGCTGACATCGATGAGTTTGTGACCCAGCACGGACGTCGGCCTAGAATGCTAGTTTGTAAAATGGGTCAGGACGGTCATGATCGTGGAGCTAAAGTTATAGCCACTGCTTTTGCCGATGTTGGTTTTGACATCGATCTATCTCCACTGTTTTCTACCCCTGAAGAAGTCGCCAAACAAGCCGTTGAAAACGACGTTCATGTGGTGGGAGTTTCTTCACAAGCGGCAGGGCATAAAACTCTAGTCCCCATGCTTATTGAAGAACTTAAGAAATTAGGAGCTGACGATATTATCGTCGTTGCCGGCGGAGTTATCCCCAAGCAAGATTACGACTATTTATACGCTGCCGGGGTACAAGGTATTTTTGGCCCGGGAACCAAGGTCCCTCTTGCCGCAAGAGGTGTGTTGGACGCGATTAATAAAGCAGTTGCTGCCTAATCTAGATGAATATTTGTGGGTCCGAAATTGAGTATAGCCGCTAAGCAAATACTGGAAGGTAATCGTCGTGCATTAGCAAAGGCGATTACTTTAATTGAAAGCGCTAAGCCCGGTCATATAGAGCAGGGTCAAGCCTTGCTCGACGAGTTACTTCCCCATACTGGCAAGAGTATTCGAATTGGTATCAGCGGCGTCCCCGGAGTCGGTAAATCTACCTTCATCGAAGCTTTTGGTCTTTATTTGATTTCTCAGGGAAAGAAAGTTGCTGTACTGGCGGTAGATCCCAGTTCCCCGCTTGCGGGCGGAAGTATCCTGGGTGACAAAACCCGCATGGAATGCTTGTCGCGAAGTCAAAAGGCTTTTATCCGGCCTTCTCCCACGTCAGGTTCGTTAGGCGGGGTGGCAAATAAAACTCGCGAAGCCATGTTGTTGGCGGAAGCTGCTGGCTACGATATAATTCTAGTTGAAACAGTAGGTGTAGGTCAGTCCGAATACGAAGTAGCCGGCATGGTTGATTTTTTTGCTGTACTAATGCTGCCAAATGCAGGTGATGAACTGCAGGGGATAAAAAAAGGAATTTTGGAGCTTGCCGACGCGCTATTGGTTAATAAGGCAGATGGGGATGCTGTCGATCAGGCTCAAATGACTAAGCGGCATTACGAAAATGCCTTTCATTTGCTACGACAAAACAGTTTTTGGACTCCTAGAGTATTACCGATTTCAGCTCGTGATAATGATAATATTGATACAGTCTGGGGCATGATTCTGGATTATGTAATTCGAGCGAAAGAGTCAGGAAGTTTCGAGCAAAAGCGAATCAACCAAAATCGAAATTGGTTGGATAAACTGGTTAATGAGTTATTGCAGCAATTGCTAATGAAAAACCCTGACGCCCAAAAAATTTGGCCCCAGCTCGAAAGTCAGGTTTTAAAAGGTACAATCACGCCTTTTACGGCAGCAAAGAAAATAATAGCAACGCTGTAGCTAGCGTCTTTGGTAGTCGATTTTTGCTAAGCGTTATTGTCTTATGGCCGGTTCTACAGTTTAAGATACGCTGTCCCATATTTCCTAACCCACTTTGGGTCATTATCAGTTTCGTGTATAAGCTCTTGATTTACGGGGAGCACTCTCGCCTTAGTTGAGCGGGCGGCTGTGCCGATGCAATATTTTCTTTTTAGTTCCGGCAATTGGTAATACTTGCAGGATATTCTTTCAATACTCCATATATAATCGGGCGCTGGGCTTGAGTTGGCGTTATGATTGACATCGGTTAGCTACGGTCGTCAACGGTCTCAGATAAGTGTTAGTCGAAGGTTAGCCAAAGAAACACGCACTAATCAAAACCGGTGACCTCAACAAGCTGTATTTACACGAGCGACTTCGGCAATAAGTTCAAGGCTATAAAGGCTTAACCGCTTCGACTAAATTTAGAGAGCTGCCAATGGCATTTGCTAAGTTATTCTTTCTCCTATTGGCTTGGATGAATCAGGTCACTACCGCGCGATTGTCTCCCCGAACATTAAGCGTTCGACTTAACGCGATACTCTTCGCTTTTTTTTTAGCGGCAGGAAGCACTAGCGTGCTTGCAATTGGCTTAGGGGAAATGACGGTGAGCAGTGCCGTTGGCGAACGTTTTTTTGGTGTTATCAAAGTGTCGGGCGCTAAGAAAATAGACCCCAATGATTTTTTACTGAGTTTGGCTCCGCGTTCTGTCTATCAACGAATGGGGGTTGAT
>JAJRPK010000130.1 GCA_024280785.1 Gammaproteobacteria bacterium | reverse complement strand
CCATGACTGCCAGCCCACTGGTGTGGCGGGGGTTGCGGGCGAGCACGTGTTCTTCGATGCGCGAGCGGGCTTCGTCGCGGGCCCGGTAAGCGTCTTTTTGCGCATCGGGGTCTTGTAGACCTCCAGCATCGGCGGCTGCACCTAAGTCGTGATAGAGCTCGGCAAATTCATCGCTGAGCGAATAGCGAAACTCTTCGCCCATTAAGCAGTGGGTAGAGGTTTTGATGGTCAGATCGGCAAAACCTTCGTAAAAATCTATTTCTCCCTGATCACCCCAGTCTGCGATCCAATCTTCTGTTTCCTTAGCAATCACCGGCGCATAGTGATTCATTTTTTCACTGGCCAGACCGCGTGAATGCATCTTTAATTGTTGCCGCTCAATATCGATAGGGGCGCCGTATTGCACTCCCTTGCCAAATATTGGCACCATAAATTGATACGCATCACGAGAGCTTAGGACGTCGTCATCGGCTCGAAAAACAGCTTCTTGCGCTTCTGGACCGACCATTAACACGGTGTTGATGCCGCCCATATCGAATTCAGCTAACTCACCACATTCTTTATGTGCGCGCAGCAGAAAATAAGCGGGGTGTTCGCAAAATTCACTGAAGTGGCCACCTTCTTCGGCTGATTTGGCGCCGCTGACAAAGGGGATGCTGCTGGCTGTTTGTTCGGTCATGGGTGATCTCGAATAGCATTCGGGTGATAGGCGCTTTGATAAGCCCTAGGATAATAAAAAAACAATTTAGTTGCAATCTTTTTTCGGATCCAGTTGCAGCTGATGCTATCAAATTACTACTCACTTATGGGATCATTGTCCCTATCCAAAAGTGTGGGTCAAATTGGGGTAGGTTTAATCTGTCCCTGTTTCTTGCTCATAGATCAGCGTCAAAAATACTTAGGCCTGCATCAATGGGAACCGGCTCTGGATAAAAAGCGGCGAGCTCAGCGGGTAATGTCGGATCCTCTATGCGATCGAGCCCAAAGTGTAAATTCGCACCGCGGTCTTTAAGGTCATCGTTGAAAATACGGACTACCTCGTTCAATGGCAATGAGTTTTTCTTGCTACGCTGTCGTTCTTCATCATTCGCATAGATATCGGCCTTCCACAGCACACTAACCCGAAATTGTTGGAACGGAGCGCGATACTGGACTTGGCCATGATGAGTCACTTCCCAATCGCCGCTGGCATCGTTAGCAGGTGCAAGTTCTGCGGTAGCACTTACTTTGCGGGTGCCAGCATCGAAAGGGCCGACTGGTTCGACTTGGTGGAACATACCGTGATTATCGCCAACCAACGCGGTATTGCGCATTGTGCCAACATGACTTTCCGGTGGGCTATCTGGACCGTTCGGCCAGTATTTAAGGCCGCCCCCTTCGACATCGTTCAGCCACCAGATCGAAGTTGCTTGGGTAATCAGCCACGGATCAAAGAGGCCGGACCAGAACATGGCGCGTAGCAGCATCATGGGTGTATTGGTACGATCGCGGCCTCTAAAATAGGGGTTGTCGGTGTGCGCTGGACCGCTTTCTGCGATCGAGGTAAACATATTTGCATAGATAGTGTGAGGTTCTACTATTTCTGCGTTATAGAACTCTTGCGCCGCTTGAATAATACGTTTGTGCTCAAGAAACAGTTCTGAACCTTCGGAAGCAAAGTCCGCATGTACCCAGTCTTTTTGGAACCACATTGGGCTCATGGCTTCTCCGCCGATATTGTCGGGTCGAAACCAGCCGCCGAGCGGGGTGTAGGGCGCGTTGCGCTCAACCAATTTTTTGACAGCGTCGAGGTCGTTGATTACTTCGTTAAGTAAAATGGGGGGGTTAGCGTAATGGACCATGTTTTTCAACTCCGTTAACAGGCGAGACTAGCCATGATTATGAGTTTTCAAGCCATCTTTCGCAATAGTAATCTAGGGGGACATACACGGTCTGTTGCGCGCAAGAAAAAAGGAGATAAACCTGTTAACATCCACGTTTTTTGAGCAAATAAAGTAGTAGGGATGAGTATCCGTAGTGGCAAAATTGAATGAAAAGTTAAATAAACAGCCTGTTAAAAATTTCGACCAAGAAGCAAAAAAAAGCAATGATCCCGTGATTAGCCGGCAAGCCGCTAAAAGCAAAGCAATGCAGGATAAAATCGTTGACGCAGTGATTGGTTTGATTAAAGAAAAGGGCTTTGCAGCGGCGAGCTCGACGCAAATAGCACGGCGCGCGGGTGTTTCTTGGGGAGCAGTGCAACACCATTTTGGTGGTAAAGAAGAGATCTTGGAAGAGGTGCTCGAACGCTCACACCTTAAATTTCATCACAGTTTAAGTGCGGACCGATTTACCACGGGAGATGCCGAGAAAAGAGTTGCTAAATATGTCAATGCCGCGTGGAGCCATTATCAAGGTGACGAATATATGGCGACCATGGAGATTTTGCTCGCGACGCGAGGACACGGTAACCCATCTAGTGACTTGTCTATTAGCCGTAGTCGAAACACTCATCTTAAGCTCGCACGAAAAATATTTTACGATAGCGCTGCATCGGATAGAGATTTACGTGAGGTTATTTATTTGGTTCATTGTATGTTAACCGGCATTCTGATTGAGATGGCACTAGAGCCGGAAAGTTTTAGTCCAACGATTTATATTCGTCGTTTGAAAAGAATTGTGCAAGAAATTCTTTTCACATAATGTATTTGCGTTTTAATTCCGTGCTTTATAGAAACGATCAGACAAACATATCAAAGTATTTTTACCTTTTACCGCGGGTAGTTTAGGAAAAGAGTTTTACGCACATTGTGCTGGCAGAAAAGTTCTAATTGAATCTCTGTTTAATCGAATAATAAATGGCTAATAGGAAGTATAAAATGGCTGATTTAATCGAGCCAATAATCCAAGATAATTTTTTTACCGACCCCGACAAGATTCGGCAATTTGCGTTGGAGTCAACTGAGTTTTGGCCATCCAGTTGTCATGTTTTACAGGGCACGTGGCCCGGTGAGCGGTCTTTTTTACTGCAGTGGCTTAGCAGTAATATGGTTAATGAGTTTTTGGGTAATTTATTTGAGCTGCTAGGGGTTGATCCAGCAACCTCGGTACGTTTGGGAATTCAATACAATTTCTGTACTGCCGATG
>JAJRPK010000129.1 GCA_024280785.1 Gammaproteobacteria bacterium | reverse complement strand
GGTTACGTGAGAATGCTTGACGAAAGAGAGGCTCCTGTTGCCGATAATGAAAAACCTTTTGCTTTTAATAACCAGTCATTGGCGTCACGGGCAGCTATAGTGTCCGCTGGGCCGATTGCTAATTTTCTATTGGCGATCGCTATCTATTGGGCTTTACATCTAATTGGCGTGCCGGGAATTTCGCCAATTATTGGCGAAATTCGTCCGGGGTCTCCGGCTTACATGGCTGGGTTTGAAAGTGGTCAAAAAATTGTCTCGTTGGATGGCGTCGAGATTTTGACCAGAAATGGCTTGCATTTACAATTAGTCAAGCGAATAGGAGACACTGGCGAACTTACATTTGGCTTACAGTATCCCAACAATGATTATGTTTATGAATCGAATATTCAGATAGAAAGCTGGATGGCCGATAGCGATCGGCCCGATATTTATACCAATTTGGGATTTCAATATTTCCGTGTTTCTCAGCCTGCGATTATCGATCGGGTCGTATCGGGAGCGCCGGCAGAAAAAGCGGGGGTGATTGCGGGAGATCAAATAATATCGGTGGGTGATAAGTTTGTCGAAGACTGGGCTGCGGCAGTAAAATTAATTCGCCAGCGAGGTGGGCAGCAAGTTGAATTTGAATTCTTGCGCGGTGAAGGTCAGTATCGAACAGTTATTTCAATTCGTACCGATACATTAAAAAACGGCGACAAGGTAGGGCGGATAGGTGTACAAGCTAAAAGAGCAGAAATACCCACATCGATGCGGGTACTAGAAAAGAGTGGTGTGGTCGAAGGGTTTTTTAAAGGCGTAGCACAAACCGGTGAAATGATTACTACAACTCTGCTTATGATGAAAAAAATGCTGCAGGGTTTAATTTCTACGTCCAATTTGAGTGGGCCTGTTTCTATCGCTAAAATGGCCGGTGCTTATGCAAACTTTGGACTCGTTCCATTTTTAGGTTTTTTGGCGATGCTCAGTGTTAGCTTGGGCGTGTTAAATTTGTTGCCTATTCCTGTGTTGGATGGTGGTCATTTATTGTTTCTTGGTATTGAAGGCCTCACCCAACGGCCTGTGTCCGAGCGGCTACAGATTATGGGTCAGCAGCTCGGCTTATTTATGATACTGGGTATAATGATTCTAGCTCTTTACAACGATATAATTCATTTTTAGGTTTTCAATATTTTGCACTCTTTCGCTTGCTGGTTAAATTCTACGATCATCGATTTCGCAAAAGGACGTTTTGTCCGCGGGTTGAGAAACGCTGTATTACTTCTGGTATTTGCTTTTGTTTCCATGGCGTCTGCAGTGGGGCAATCAATAATAGAAGATATTCGCATAGAGGGTTTGCAGCGGGTCAGTGCCGATTCAGTCTTCGCTGCATTGCCGGTAGAGGTTGGTCAGATGGTTGACAGTCAAAAAATTGCTGTGGCTGCAAAAGCAATTTTTTCAACCGGAAACTTTCAAAATATTCGCATTGGTATTGAAGACGGCGTACTAATTATTGAACTAGAAGAGCGCCCCTCAATTAGTGAGATTAACATCGACGGAAACAAAGCCATAGAAACCGATGCTCTACTCGATGGTCTGAGAAATCAAGGAATGGCTGAAGGCAGAGTTTTTCAGCGCGCCACGCTCGAAGGGATGCGGCGAGAACTCGCACGGCAATACGGTGCACAAGGGCGTTACGATGCGAAGATTACGACGGATGTCGTTGCTAAAGCGCGAAACCGGGTTGCGGTTGACATCTTTGTCGAAGAAGGGAGTGTTGCGAAGATAAAGAAAATTAATATTGTTGGCAATGAAATTTACAGCGATAAGCAGATAAAAGAGTTGATGGAGCTAAAAGACAGCGGTTTGTTTTCCTTTATCAGTGGCAGTAAGAAATATGCTCGAGAAAAGTTATCCGGTGACCTTGAGACGATAAACGATTTTTATCTTGATCGTGGGTTTATACAATTTTCATTGCGTTCGGCACAGGTTTCCGTAGGGCCTGCAAAAGATTCGGTTTACATAAGTATTAATATCGATGAAGGCACACAATTTAAAATTGCAAAAGTTGAGCTGGCGGGTGATGTTAAGGATCAAGCTCAAATGTTACGAAGCGTTTTTCTTGTGAGAGAAGGGCAGACATTTTCGCAGACCTATGTGTCAAGTACAGAAGAACTGTTGAAACGAGTTATGGGCAATCAGGGCTACGCTTTTGCAGAAATCAAAAGTATCCCTGAAGTCAACGAAGAAGATAAAACGGTAGACGTTACTTTTTTTGTCGAACCCAAAAAGCGTACCTATGTCAGGCGTGTTGAGTTTGAAGGGAATGACAAGACCGACGATGAAGTATTACGCCGTGAAATGCGGCAAATAGAAGGTGGAATTGCTTCAACTGAGCTTATTGAGCTATCGCGCGTCCGATTACAAAGGCTAGGTTTTTTTAAAGAGGTCACTGTGGATACAGAGGAGGTTTCTGGTTCTGACGATCTGATTGACGTAAAGTTTGGTGTTGAAGAGCAATCTTCTGGCAGTGTTTCGGCATCTGTTGGCTTTTCTCAGGATGTGGGCTTAATATTTGGCGCGGATTTTCAGCAGTCTAATTTTCTTGGTAGTGGTCAGCAGGTTGGTGTCCAAGCGAACCGTAGTCGATTTAGAACATCGTATGGTTTGAATTATGTGAATCCTTATTATACCGAAGAGGGAGTGAGTCGAGGGTTTAACCTGTTTTTTCGAGAAACAAATTTTGCAGAAATAAATATTGCCAGTTTTAGTACTAATAGTTACGGCGGTTCGGTGATTTTTGGTTATCCTTTAAACGAAACTCAGGCTCTGCGTTTTAGTGCAGGTTATACGCAAACAGAAATATCCACAGGGTTTGCTGCAGTGCAAGAAATTATTCGCTCACCTTTGCCTTTGTCTGGTGCTAACGTAGGCGTTACCAGATATGTAGATCTGACTGACCCTGCTTTTGCGGACTTTGACTTCAAACAAATAGTTGACCTCAAAAGTTTACCCGTAATTACAGACGAGCAGTTTGCATTTGATGAAAAAGGGTTTGTCGATCGGCATGGTGATAAGTTCGGTTACTTTGTATTCAATGGCAGTTGGCGAGAGTCAACTTTGAACCGCGGTATTTTGGCAACTCGTGGCCATGCAAATAGTGTTAACCTTGAGCTAACAATGCCGGGCAGTGAGGTCGAGTATTTCCGTTTGACGGGTAAGAGCCAATATTTTCTCCCACTCAGTGAAAACTTTACCTTACGCTTGCGCGCAGAATTAGGTTACGGAGGGGGCTACGGCAATACTGATGAACTGCCATTTTTCCAGCACTTTTTAGCCGGTGGGTTTGGTTCTGTTAGAGGTTTTAAGAGCAATACTTTGGGACCAAGAAGTACGCCGGCTCGAGTCGCTGTGCTTCAAAACGTGCTGGTATCAGCGGATGGTGAAACGGCACCTGTGTACGAAGTTAATGAAAGCGGGATATTATCCTCTTCATTAGATAGTCGTCCCGACCCCTTTGGTGGCAATATTTTGGTTGAAGGGAGTGTGGAATTAATGTTTCCACTCCCGTTTGTCAAAGATCAAAGGTCCGTACGAACGGTGTTCTTTTATGATTTCGGTAATGTATTTTCTGACAACTGTCGGTCGACACAGCTTAATTGCACCAATTTTGGTTTAAGTGAGTTGAGAGGGTCTGTTGGCATTGGCCTGACTTGGCTGTCTGGTTTTGGGCCTCTATCGTTTAGTTTTTCACGACCGATAGAAGACAGTCAATTCGATAGGCGTGAGCTTTTTCAATTTTCATTGGGTCGTTCTTTTTAATCTGTATTTGTTGTATTTATTTTTAGGAGATTAGTTTTGAAAAGTCATAGTTCTTATTCTCGTTCTGACCTAGCTTCACGCTGGTTAGTATTATTGTTAATACCAATGTTGTTCGCGTATCCGGTTTTGGCAAAAGAACCTTTGGATGGTGGCGCATCGAAAATATCTGTGGTGGATATTCGACGTGCGGTATTACAAACAGAAAAAGCTCAAGCGAGGTTGGAAGAGCTAAAAAATCAAGCCGACTTTAAAGCCAATATTGAATCGATCGAAGGGCTAGAGAAAGAGTATAAAGCTTTGCTTGAGGCGTATAAGAAGGATCGAGCAGTGATGAGTGCGGAAAAGAAATTGGAAGAAGAAAAGCTCATTATTGATAAACGGAAGGATTTAGAATATATCAACACTAAATTGCAACAGGCCCAAAAAGAGTGGGCTGCAGAGGTTATGGAAAATCTTGGGCAAAGTCTTTCGACTGTTTTAGAGAATTTGGTTAAAGAGCAAAACATTGGTCTGCTTTTGCGAATGGATTCAGGTGCCGTTATGGTTGCCGACGATTCATACGATATTTCAGCACAAGTAACCGAACGTCTTAATCAGATTCGTTAAAGTGCCTTTCGCTTGAAGTAAGACTTTGAGCGAAAAAGCGTTAGGCCGTTGGGTGGAAGCAGATAGAATTCAATACAAGTTTTTAGTGGGCGGCGCAATTGGACAATACCGGTGATCAAGACGAGCCTGAAACCTACACTCTAGAAGAGTTGGCCGAGGTGCTGAGTGCAAAGTTAATTTTGCGCAATGACGGTGACGATAAGACCCTGTTGAGTATGCGCGTTACAGGTATTGCGGGGCTCTCGACAGCGCAAAAAGATCAGCTTTCCTTTTTATCACACCAGAAATACCTGACTGAATTAAAATCTACCAAAGCGGCTGTTGTCATTCTCAAGAATGACAGCATTGCCGACTGTCCCGTGAGTTGTTTGGTACACGATAATCCTTATTTAGCCTATGCACAAATCAGCGAATATTTTGATAATCGGCCCAAAGGAAAAAGACAAGTACACCCCTCCGCGGCGGTGAGCTTGTCCGCCATTATTGGTGAAGGTGCGTCGATTGGTCCTGGTGCGGTGATAATGGATAATGTGGTGCTCGGAAAAAACGTAGTTGTCGGCGCTAATACCGTTATCGAGGGGAATGTTTGCGTTGGGGATAATAGTGCGTTTAGGGCAAATGTCACCATCTATCATAACGTCATCATCGGTGACAATGTCTGTATTCATTCTGGTACAGCAATTGGTTCTGATGGTTTTGGCTATGCTCCAAAACCCGATAATGAAGGCGGTCATAGCTGGCAAAAAATATATCAGCTTGGCTCTGTTCACATTGGTAATAGAGTAGAGATCGGGTCTAATACATCTATTGATAGGGGGGCACTAGATCATACCGTCATCGAGGACGATGTAATTATTGATAACCTCGTTCACATCGCTCATAACGTGCATATTGGTAAAGGCACCGCCGTGGCTGGGTGCGTGGGTATCGCGGGCAGTACCACCATTGGTCGGCACTGCCAGATCGCAGGAGCTGTCGGCATCACTGGGCATATTACAATTGCCGATGGGGTGAATATACTGGGCTTGACGATGGTCAATCGCTCAGTGACTAAAGCGGGCACCTACGCATCGGCTCCGGGTATACAAGAGGTAAAGAGTTGGCGTAAAAATGCAGTAAGGTTTACCCAATTAGAAAAGCTCAATCAACGGGTCAAAGCGTTAGAGAAACTTATTGAAAAAGATTGAGCTTAAATTTAAGGTAGGAAGGTAGAGCAGAGAAATAGAGAAAAGCCGTGAACAGTCTTGGTTATTTGTTCCGGTTTTTATGGATAGAGATCGTTAGTCAAAGTTATTGTTCGGACGCTTGGATAGAATAATTTTAGGATTGTTAATGAAAATTGATGAAATTAGAGAGTATTTACCTCACCGCTACCCATTTTTATTAGTCGACCGGGTTATTGAAATTAATTTAGGCCAGAACATAACCGCGATTAAAAATGTCTCTATAAACGAGCCATACTTTACAGGTCATTTTCCTGAATTACCGATTATGCCTGGGGTTCTGATTATTGAGGCAATGGCTCAAGCGGCCGGTATTCTCGGTTTTAAAACAGCCGGAAAAAAACCAGCCGATGGATCAATTTATATGTTCGTCGGTGCTGACAAGATGCGATTTAAAAAGTCGGTTGTACCTGGCGATCAGCTGGTATTACATGCTGAGATAATATCGACACGGCAAGGTATATGGAAATTTGGCTGCCGCGCTGAAGTTAATGGTGTTATAGCAGCTAAAGGTGGGATACTTTGCGCCGACCGGAAGATTTGAGATGATTCATCCTCAAGCAATTATTGACTCTGCGGCTAAACTGCATTCAAGTGTTAGAGTTGGGCCCTGGACAACGATTGGCGCTAATGTTGAAATCGCTGAGGGTACACAGATTTCTTCTCATGTAGTGATTAAAGGCCCTACAAATATTGGTAAAAATTGTGAGATATTTCAGTTTTCAACCATTGGTGAGGCAACTCCCGATTTAAAATATCAAGGTGAAGAAACAACATTAACGATAGGTGATAATAATATTTTTCGTGAAGGTGTCACTGTTCATCGAGGAACCATCCAGGACCGAGCTGATACTTTAATTGGCAATAATAATTTGTTAATGGCTTATGCCCACGTAGGTCATGACTGTGTTATTGGAGACCACTGCATCTTGGTTAATAACTCTGTTCTTGCAGGGCATGTGTTAATAGGTGACTGGGCGATTATTGGTGGTTATTCAGGAATTCATCAATATTGTCGTGTTGGTGCACACGGTTATATCGGTGGCATGACAAAAGTTACTCAAGATGTCCCGGCGTTTGTTATGGCCGAAGGGCATCCCGCTGTTCCGCGTATGATTAATGTCGAAGGACTAAAGAGGCGTGGGTTTAGTGGTGAGGATATAAAGCAGCTGCAACGTGCGTATAAAGTTCTATACCGAAAAAAACTTTCGTTAAAAGAGGCTTTGGCTGAACTGAATATTATGGCCAAAGACAGTTCTGTAGTGGCGGATTTTCTTGTTTCGGTTGAATCATCTAGTCGTGGTATTGTTCGTGGATAATTCTCTATACAACGATAATTTCATAAAGATAAATTTCTTCTCTATATAATTTTTTCAACCAGACCCTTGATTAAAACCTCTCTTTTATAGACGATAATGAATGAGACTGCTGGTATAGATAAACAGATTAATACATCGCCGGCTATACTCATCGGTATTGTCGTGGGAGAGGCTTCAGGCGACCAGTTAGGTGTCGGCCTGATGCAAGCGATTAAGCGCCGCTTGTCCAATGTCCAATTTATTGGAATTGGCGGCCCAAAAATGATAGCTGAAGGATTTGAAACGCTGGCAGATATGGAACGTTTGTCGGTGATGGGTCTAGTAGAACCCCTCCGCCGTTTACCTGAATTGTTCTCAATAAGAAATCGCTTGAAGCGCTATTTTCTCACGCATCGACCGGCAATTGTTATCGGTATCGACGCGCCAGATTTTAATTTGGGGTTAGAGAGAGCGTTAAAAGCACAAGGGATAAAGACTTGCCATTACGTTTGTCCGTCCGTGTGGGCATGGAGGCAAGGTAGGCTAAATAAAATAAAACAAAGCGCAGATCATGTGTTGGCGTTATTGCCGTTTGAAGCAGATTTTTTAAAAGAGCACGGCATAGCCGCAACCTTTGTTGGCCACCCTTTAGCAGAGCGTCTATGCGGTACATCTGTTGATCGCGCCCTGACGGATCCCTTACTGGCAAGGCGAGAGTTGTTAGGGGGTAGCATCGAAAGCTGCATCGATAGCGTTAAGGGACCGATTATTTGCGTTATGCCTGGAAGCCGTCGCAGCGAAGTCGAGGCGCTATTCGAGGTGTTTTTGGCGTCTTGTCTTGTCTGTCTTGAACGCGAGCCTTCACTCAAAATTGTTATACCGGCTGCGACATTAGCGCTGTACGAAATGTTAATGGCCAGGCTGTCAGGGGCGGATATTGCTCCAGTAAGGTCTCGTATTATACTGGTCGAGGGGAATTCATTACTTTGTATGAAAGCCGCTGATGTTGTACTTTTAGCTTCGGGTACGGCAACCTTGGAGGCCGCTTTACTAGGCACCCCTATGGTGGTTGCATACCGTCTATCGTGGCTAACATTTGCCATTGTCTCGAGAATGGTAAAAGTTAAATATGTTGCACTGCCTAATTTGTTAACGGATGTTCCACAGGTTCCAGAATTTCTTCAGCAGGATGCAACACCAGAAAAGCTATCGGCTGCGCTATTAAGCTATCTAAATGATCACAAACTACGAACTAACGTTATAGAAGCATTCACGCAGCTTCAAACGATGCTGGCGCAAAATGCCGATGAAAAAGCTGCGGAGGTGATACTTGGCCTTTGTCATTAATCTTCTCGTAAGCTCCGTCATTAACACCGTTGGAGTGCAGTAACCCTTTTCTTGTAAATCAAGGCGGTTAAGCTCCGTGGGTTAACGATGACAATGATCGAGGAGTTTTTCTTAACATTTTGCTCTTAACTGAAAATTAGATTCAGGTCATTACTCACATATTATGAACTCCAATTCCAAATCGAAAGCTCAGTTGGATCCTCCGGTTATTCCTTACGAAGGGACACTACTTGCGGGTACAGATGAAGTTGGTAGAGGCCCGCTGGCGGGGGATGTTGTCGCGGCAGCCGTTATTCTTGACCCCTCTCGTTGTATACAGGGTTTAGCTGATTCAAAAAAACTCAGTAAAAAAAAACGTGAGCAGCTATACCGAGAGATTTATGCAAATGCTCGCTCTGTTTCTGTAGGGCGCGCCAGCGTTGCCGAAATTGACCAACTAAATATTCTTTGGGCCTCTATGTTAGCCATGAAAAGAGCCGTTGAAGGACTCTCCGTGTCGCCTGAGTATGTGGTGGTTGATGGCAATCGAGTGCCGGAGTGGCAGTACGCATCGCAAGCGATCGTTAAGGGTGACCAACGGGTGGCCTGTATTAGTGCGGCTTCCATTATAGCTAAGGTTACTAGAGATAGAGAGATGGTATTGCTGGCGCAAGAGTACCCACAATACTCCTTTGATAAGCACAAAGGCTATCCCACTGCGTCACATAGAGAAGCCATTATCCGCTATGGGGTTACACCCCATCACCGAACGTCTTTTGGCCCCGTCAAAGCCGTTCTTGGGCTTGAGGAAAGCTAACCGGTTAGCTGATTTTACGCCGTCAATAAAAACAATATCTAGTAATATGATGTTTAAGAATAGAGTAGTATAAGCATCTTAATACGCCGCCAAGAATTGCCAACATACTCATTTATACAGCACAAGTACTGACGTCGATAAAGCGTGGTTAAGCGGTATTTGGTTAAGAAAATAAAAAGTCTGCGTGAGGTGACTCATGCTACATATACGATAGGTTGATATGGCACCCTCTTTTATTCATCTACGCTGTCATTCTGACTTTTCATTAGTCGATGGACTATTGAGAATAAAGCCATTAGTCCAGCGTGCCGCTGAGCTAACTATGCCTGCGATCGCGCTTACAGACTTGAATAATTTTTACGGTTTAATTAAATTCCAAAAGGCGGCCTTTTCGAAAGGGATTAAGCCTATTTACGGCGTCGATATGCTCTGGGTAGAAGATGATGATACTGAAATTAGCTCACCTTATTGCATTACGTTATTGGCGCAAAATCACAAGGGTTATAAAAATTTAATTCAGCTCATCTCACGCGCATTCTTAGAAGGGCAATCTGTGCGGGGAGTGTACTTACAGCAGAGTTGGATCGAAGAGTTATCTGATGGCTTAATCGCATTGTCAGGAGCAAGTCAAGGAGATGTGGGAAGGGCGCTTTTGTCCGAAAAAATTGACCTGGCTGAATCTCGGTTAATCCGTTGGAAAACAATATTTGGCGATCGATATTATCTCGATTTGCAGAGGTTGGGGCGAGCCGATGACGAACGTCATCTTCATGCGGCGGTCTCTTTAGCCGAAAATAACAGTGTGGCCGTGGTCGCTACAAACTCTTGCTGTTTTATGCATCGGTCAGACTATGAGGCCCACGAAGTTCGGGTTTGTGTCAGCGAAGGCCGGGTGCTCGATGATCCCAGACGAGAGAAACGCTATACCGAAGAGCAGTATGTTAAAACTGGCGAGGAAATGGCAGAGCTTTTCGAAGATGTCCCCGAAGCATTAGAGAATACCGTGTTAATTGCGGCTCGTTGCAATGTTGAAGTGGAACTCGGCAAGTATTACCTGCCAGACTATCCGGTTCCTGATGGAATGACCTTAGATGAATTTTTCCGGTCTTTATCTCATAAAGGCTTAGATAATCGGTTAGCGGTATTGTTTGATGTTAGCTCAGATGATTTTACCGCCATTCAAAAAACTTATCGAGATCGCCTTGATTTCGAGCTCGACACTATTTTACAAATGGGCTTCCCCGGTTATTTCCTGATAGTAATGGACTTTATTCGCTGGGCCAAACAACACGATATTCCGGTTGGACCGGGGCGAGGTTCCGGCGCTGGGTCTCTCGTAGCCTATGTGTT
>JAJRPK010000128.1 GCA_024280785.1 Gammaproteobacteria bacterium | reverse complement strand
TCTGCTATAGGGATCTCTAATGGTATTTGCTGGAGTCCAGAAGGCGATCAATTTTATTTCGCCGACTCTCGAAGACATACTATCTACCGCTACGCGTTTAATACATCTACGGGTGAGATACATTCAAAAATAGTGTTTGCAGAAACACCCTCTCATGTATCACCCGATGGAGCAGTAACCGATGAATACGGCTGTTTATGGAGCGCACAATGGGGAAGCGGTAAGCTTGTACGCTACACACCTGAAGGAAACGTAGACCAGACTATTGAGCTGCCTACCCGCCAACCAACATGCATAGCTTTTGGCGGTTCCAACTTGGATCTTCTTTTTGTGACCACCGCGACTCAAGGCCTCAGTAATGAATGTTTGGCAAACGAGCCGCAAGCTGGTAATGTCTTTATTTACCGTTTGCCTGTTCGCGGTATTTCCGAACCACATTATGCAGGCCAACCCGTTCCCATTAAAAAATCAACGTAAAAAACGTAACAGCGGCAACAACAAGGTGTAAAATTCTTATGGCACGAGGTACTAATCTGACACAGAGCATCGTCGAAAGGCTAGGCGTAGCTATTGTGACTCAAAAATATTCTATGGAGAAACGCTTTCCGGTCGAAGCAGAACTTTGCGAACAGTTCGAAGCTAGTCGTACTGTGCTTCGCGAAGCTGTAAAGATGTTAACGGCCAAAGGATTACTCAGCGCACGCCCTCGACAAGGTACTCGCGTCGAACCCGAACACCACTGGAACCTCATGGATCCCGACGTTCTGCGCTGGACTTTAGAGAAAAAGTTTTCTCTACATTTGCTTGCTGAATTCACAGAAATTCGGCTGGCTATCGAGCCTCTTGCCTCACAATTAGCAGCCGAACGAGCAGACCCAATTTCTGTGGCCAACATTGAAAGAGCCCTCGAACGAATGGAAGATGAAGAATTAGGCCCAGAAGGACCGCTTCAGGCAGACATTGCTTTTCATGTTGCCATTTTACATGCTAGTGGAAATCGTTTTTATATACAGTTTGCAGATTTGATAGAAACTGCTTTACGCATCAGCATACGTTTTACCAATCAGTTTAAAGGGGTGCAATTTGCTGATGTCGATGACCATCGTAAAGTGCTTATTGCGATAAAGAATCACAAGCCCTCAATCGCTCACAAATGCATGACTCGACTGGTGACTGAAGCTTTGGACTTAATACAAGATGCTATGGTAAACGAAGAAAAAAAAACCAAGCGTAAAACCCGTTCTGGAAATAAAGCGAAAAACTAGTATTGAACTCCGGTCAAACAAATATTGGTATCGTCGCGCATGATGAGATGAAACCCTCCATTGCTGAATGGGTTAAATTACACGAAAGAAAATTTATTAATTGCCAAATATACGCCACAGGCAGCACAGGATTACTGCTGAAAGAGCATTGCCCTGATTTGGCTATCAACCGACTAAAAAGCGGTCCGTTAGGTGGCGACCAACAACTAGGGGCTATGATTTGCGAGGGTAAACTCTCAGCATTAATTTTTTTTATCGACCCACTCTCACCACACCCTCACGATGTAGATATAAAAGCACTGATACGACTCGCAACATTGTATGATGTCCCGCATGCATGTAACGTTTCGACAGCCAATCTAATCATTAATGCCTTGGCCATGCTTCCCACTCCGCGAAAGACACCCGCAGTATCCCCAGTAGAATCCAAGGTTACATAGTTCTGAGTTACATAGTTCTGAATGCCCATAACGACGAAAAACATTTGCTGGTTAACGCTCCGTCATTTTTGCTCTTCGAATATTTTCTACAGAATTCTTACTCGAAAAATCCACCCCCATCAAGCTAAATTGAAAAGAATACTTAAGCTCCTGCAAGGTATATTCGTTGTAGGCTCGTTTGCCCCATGAATTATCGCCTCCTACTCCCGCTTGTGCATAATCGATATGCACATAGACCCCTCCCTGTCCTGGCACATCACTTATTCGCATAGGAAATTTATCGCGCACACTATTGATGTCGGTAACAATTGCGTGATCCGCCGCCTCATAATTAGCTAACGGATGAGGTAGGGCAGAAAAAGAAAATGGTAATGCGCCTATAAACGCTAAACCAACGCCCTGTTGGTTTGTCAAAGACAGCCATCGTGTATCCGTCTTGTTGCCATTCTCTTGAGGGCGCAGATAAGGGACGTACTGATCCTGCACAGATGAATAATAGTGCCCCACTAAAGAAGACCAATTACGGTCTGTGTAATTTTCGTGCGGACCTCGGCCAAACCATTGTAAGCTTGATAGTGTATTATCAAGCTGCATACGCAGCCCCAGACGCAATGGCATGGAATAAGCCGGGTTTCTTTCAAAGTTTAAAATAACGTCGATGACACCACCCGCTTTGACATGATAATTTATCGTCAAATCAGCCAGCTTATTACTGGCAAGCCCGCTCCCGGACTCTCCAGAAACTTCAATCTCAAAATCTGTTTCTAGTTTTACACTACCGTCTGCCTGAGGCAATAATTGCAAACGAACTAGCTTGCGATTATCGCCCGCCTTGCGCCAATTCAGGTCCCAAATCGCTGGCTGATAACCGTAAGAGTTCTCATAAAGCTGACCATAATCATTATCAGTTATTGCCCGCCAAAATGAAGGAACCAACGCAGAGCGAGCTAATTCATCCCCGTTGTAGCGATATGATATTAACGCCCCCGTTTCGCGTGAAAAACGAATATTTGCTTTACCTGTCGCCAGCGAAATTTCTTCACC
>JAJRPK010000127.1 GCA_024280785.1 Gammaproteobacteria bacterium | reverse complement strand
GTTTGACGCTGGTTTGGCCTACTATTTGGGTGATATAAACTCCGTGTTGGGTGTTAGCTACGAAAGAACGCTCAATTTGCGCGTTCTTTCTTTTACGACGATTCGTGACGGTTCAGGGACGGTAATAGGAGGAAAAATTGGTATAGGTCTAAATCTGAGTAAGAAGTTTGGTGTTTCAGTTACTCGCATGGAAACTGAGCCGACTAGTAGACAAGCTAGCTTTGATGAAGGTGCGAGATATCCAGATCCAGATTATGGGCAGCAATGTAAATGATTAAGAGTGCTGCTAAGATTGCTGCTGTTATTTTTTGTCTGCCTTTATTAGTGTTTGTCGTTCTTTATTTTACTTCTGAGAATATTTATCAATCACATGAAGAAAAAGAAATAAATTTTAAAGATGGGATTTCTCAGGTTTATCTTTTTAAAGGTGTTACGTCTGAAATAAAAGCACTTTCGAATGACTATGCACTTAACATAGAAAAATTGGCACTTAAAGATGATATAGGTTATGGTGGTGAGCCTTTTTTGCGTTGCGACTTGGCGTTGAAAATTAAATATTTAAATGGAGAAGAAAAGTTCTTGCGGTTTTATGAAAGGAAGCCAATTGACGACTGTAGTATCGTGATGAGTAGTGATGGTTATCGTCATTACGATGGTCTCAATCTTGTATATAAACTTGTTAGTAATGAGGGTGTCGATTTCAGTAAGGTCAAGAGGTCAAAGGTCTTGATGAGTAGATAGCAGTTAAAAATAATGCCAAATTATAGGCTGTTTTTCCAGCGAGTCTTTACGCCTTGGAATCAGGTAGTTGCAGCGTAAGAAGATTGATGTTAGAGCTTTTTCGAAGCGGAAAGTTAATTTATCAATACCCTTTGTTTTGATATAAGGTAAATTTTATGAAGTATTTAATCCACTTTTTCTTTCTTATCTTGCCGGCTTACGGCCACGCGCTACTTATCATTGTTGACGATGTCTCCTATGATTTGAACACGGTCCAAGGTTCTTTCACTGAAAACCAAGCATTGTTAGAGAGTCAGGCATGGTGGGGTAATGAGACCCTGGCCAGATCGTTGACTGCGGTCGTTGGAGATGGCTTCGGTTTGTTGTATGAACCTTTTCCCGGGCTTCGATTTGGTCCCTTTTTCGCTTATGGGATATTTCCACAAGCGCATGGGATGTTTTCACAAGACGAAAGTCAAGATTGGTTACACGCTAACATGCATGTTGAAACTTCTCAATTCATAGGTGTGGGAACGCTAAGTTCTACTGCATTAGACGCTCCATCTTTTATAGGTTCGCCTTTTCAATGGGTGGTTGAAACGGTTTCTGGTAGCGTCTCTGTAACGGAACCCAGTAGTCTGGCCTTACTGGGGTTAGGTTTAGCAGGGGTGGGTTTTTCACGGAAAAAGAAAAGGCGATGAGCCTAAACAACGGCACTGACTAATTAACTGGCATTAAACGATAATTCAAGGGTGAAATGCGTATCAAAGGCGTTTGTTATTCGTTGATAACGTAAGTAGTATTTGTAGAGGGCAACTTACAAGGAGGCACAACTATTCTTGGTCGGTATTTTGGTCGGTGGGTTATGTATTTATGTGATTTCATGTGGATGTAAAAATAAAATAACGATATAAAACAATGAGATAGGATTCATCAAGACATATCAAAACATGCGGCTTCAATTTCGAGTCCCGTCCGGTCCGTCATTATTAAAACAATATCCCCGTTGTTGCCCAGCTCGCTACGCAGCGGCCACTACCTTCCTCCACATTGCCCTCCATCCACGTTGTAAAGCTGTCCACTAACCCAAGACCCTTGGTCGCTACAAAGAAAGGCGGTCATGTTTCCAATTTCAGAGGGGTCCCCGGCACGCTTCAGTGGAATGTAGTCATTGATAATATCGGCCCAGGTTTCGACCGGCAAATCATCCAGTCGTGAGGTACTGATAATGCCGGGGCAAATGGCGTTCACGCGAATACCGTAAGCGCCAACTTCTCCCGACATGGCAACAGTCAAAGCGTGAATGGCGGCTTTACTGGAGGCATAAGCGGCGGTATTAGGCGCCATTAATTTTCCACCGATGGAGGAGATGTTAATGATGGCGCCACCTTCACTTTGATCGATTAAACGTTGACCAAAGACCTGGCTCATGTAGAAGGTGCCATTGAGGTTGATATCAATAATTTTTCGCCAGGTAGCGGGATCTAATTCGACCACGGGTACGCGATCATCTGCGCGAGGAGCGCCAGCATTATTGATAATAAAGTCTACCCGCCCCATTTCTTTTTCGACTTGATCGGCGAGTGCTTTTACCGAGTCGAGATCGGCGACATTGCTGACCACAGCGAGAGCACGGCAGCCTAAAGAGCGTACTTCATCGGCGACGGATTCAATGTCGCGCCAGCCAGCTTCTTTCTCATCGTCGGGATAATATTCTGGCGCTCTGCCCGTTCCGGTAATCACAATATCGCAGCCTGCTTTAGCCATCTGAACGGCTATTGCCCGACCGATACTACGCATGCGTCCAGCGCCAGTGATAATGGCAACTTTGCCTTCTAAGCCTGTGAATGCCAATGGCATGTGTGCCCCCTGATAGTGCGTTTTGTAAGTTGACTTTCAAGCCGGCATTTTAACAGATGCCAGAGTGATACGACTGAGGATACTCATCATTATCTTGAGTGAAACAATAACTTTTTGTAACGAGTGTTTGCATGTTGACGCCGCCTGACTGTTTGTTCTCGGTGACTATTGGGGAGGATCTTTTGATTATCGTTACCGCCCAATTTATACGAATAAGCAGTGTGCTGTGCGTCGGAATAATGAAACCGTTAGGCTGGTTGTTGCGCAATGGTTAATATATTTGACTTTCGATAGTTGTAGATAAGCAATCCAAGTGCCATCCAATATCCAGTACCTCTCCTTCGAGTACGTGGTCGATAACTAGCCCTGTTAAGATAATATGTACGTGGCGGATAACTCCCGAGATAGTATTACTATCCGCTGTGCTGTCAGGGAAAAACCCCTGCCACTGAATTAACAGGGTTTCAGCTCTCTCGCGTAGAACCTTGGGGCTAGTGAGCTCAGTGTGGGTGGCGTGGGTCGCCAGAAGAATTTCCAGTATTACGAGATATTGTTCACTTTGGTAGAATTGCCAACATTGCTTTATATATTGACGAATTCTTTTTTTTGGCGAGACACGAGTATCGACCGTTTTTGACATGTGCTCTATGTAATCACAAGTGCATTGATCGAGTACGGCGGTAAGAATGCCTTTCTTATCACCAAAATGATGTTGGACAACACCCCAGGATATACCAGCTGCCCGCGCAATTTTTGTCGAACTAGCGGCGGCAAAGCCGCCCTCATGGATTAGTGATATCACGGCCTTCAAAATCTTATCTTGAGTTTTTTTGCTCTTGGTAGCCTGTTTTCCCGCGTTGTCGGCACTCCACTGAATAACCTTATGCACAGTCACTAATCCTTTTCGTTATGGTTGCCTAAAGTAATGTCTAAATCCGGTAGCCGAAAGGGGAGGTTGGTATCTTGTAGCCCACCATCGTAACGGAGTACGGCGCCGGTGATATAATCGGCAGCCGGGGAACACAAGAAAGCCACTGTTTCGCCTACTTTGCCGGCATCTCCAATACTTCTCAGTGGGGTTTTTTCTTTAAGTATTCGGCCAAAGCTTTCGTCTTCATCAATCAGTGTTCTTTCCAGAGCGGGAGTCATAATAGACCCCAGTGCGATGGCATTCACTCTAACGAAAGGTGCAAGTTCATCGGCCAGACTCTTGCTTAGGTAATCCAGTCCTGCTTTTGCCACGCCATATGCCATCATACCTCTGCCGGTAAGATGGCCCACGGCAGAGGAAATATTGATAATCACACCTTCTCCCTGTTTTACCATATAGGGCGCGACCCGCTTTGACAGCATAAAGGCCGATTTTGTGTTCCAGTCAAAGATAAACGAAAATTCGTCATCACTGATGTCGAGCACACCATTGAAAATTGTGCCGCCGGCATTATTGATAACAATATCTATGCGGCCAAACTCTTTGAGTGTGGCGCTTACCAAGGTATCTAAATCTTCGGGTATAGTGACGTCTCCGGAGACGGCGAGTGCCCGCCCACCGCGTTTTTTGATCGTGGCTACCGTCCGCTCTATATCGGACAGGGTTCGCGCGTTGCAGACGATATGCGCTCCAGCATCGGCCAATGCAATCGCAATGCCTTCGCCAACTCCCATGCCTGATCCGGTAACGATGGCAACTTTGTCGGTTAAATCAATACTCAATCCCATAGTGATTTCTCTCAGCGTCAGAAAATGAAGCTTTGATCTTATAAAAAAAAATAGTTCACAGCAACTATTTTATATGGTTAACTGTCGTCGGCTGCCAGAACAGGCATCGTACTAAAGCAAACGTCATATAAGGCAAAGGAGACAATAACGTGAAATCGAAAAATACTCCGTTCAAAATTATTCAATGGGCTACGGGTGAGATTGGCAAATACGTCATTGAGCGATGCGCCAATCACCCTGATTTCGAATTAGTGGGTTGCTGGGTTTTTACCGATGCTAAGGTCGGTCTCGATGCGGGAGAGATTGCAGGGGTTGGCCCGATCGGTGTTCTGGCCAGTAAAGATGAAGAAATGTTGCTTGGGCTCGATGCCGATATCGTCATCTATGCACCGCTTCTTGCCGATGTTAGTGAGATGTGCCGAATACTCGCTGCAGGAAAAAACCTGATCAGCCCTTCAGGGTTTACCACTATTCGTGACAAGGCCGACGAGGCGCGCTTGATAGCAGCCTGCATGAAAGGAAACTCTACCTTGCACGGGTCTGGTATTCATCCGGGTTTTGCTGGCGATCGCTTGCCGCTGGTTTTATCGGCGATGTGCCGGGAGATTAACAAAATCACCGTTTATGAAATGGTTAATATGGGTGAAATCGGTGAAAGCCCCGAGATGGTATTCGATCAATTAGGCTTCAATATGGATGCGGATCTTGCGGCGAAAGAACCACCGGCTTTGCTGGAGATTATGAGCACCATATTTTTTGAATCGATTCAATTAGTGGCCGATGGGCTAGGTATGAAAATTGACGACTTTCAAAAGCAACATGAGTTTGCTGTTGCTATGGAAGATACTGTCATTGAAGCAGGCATTATTAAAAAAGGCAACGTGGCTGGCCAGCATTTTACCTATAGTGGAATCATAGCTGGAGAGCCGGTCATTGTCTTCGAAACCTATTGGAAAACCGGCGGTAGCACGGAACCCAATTGGCCTTACGACGCACACTGCCGTTATGACGTTGTTGTTGAGGGAGACCCTCCGATGAAAATGCAGTTAGATTTCGAGCGATTGGAGCACGGGGAGCCCGGAATGCTAGGTACGGCGATGAACTGTGTTAACAGCATTCCTATGGTGGTTGCCGCTTCCGCTGGGTTTAAAACTCAACTTGATTTGCCGCTCATTACCGCTGTAAATGCATATCGGTGTCGATAGGCTGTATTAAATCGTTAGCAAGATAGTATTAAAAGGGTCGTAAACGGTAGTTTTCCCCAAGCTTAGTCCAAGAGAAATACAGCATGTCAGACTTAACAAAGCCCTTTTTCATCATTCAATAGGCTACCGATTCTATCGGTAAATTTAACATTATGACGTATCACCGTAATTCGGCTTTCGATTAGATATAACAATGATTAGAATCAATGGAGAAGATAATGCTGTTAAAAGATAAAGTGGCCGTGATTACCGGGATAGGGCCTGGTATGGGTACTGAAATTGCTTCGCTGTTTGCGAAAGAAGGGGCTAAATTAGTAATCGGCGCCCGTACAGAGAGTCGGCTTGTGGCGTTAGCCGATGAGTTGCGTAATAACGGTGCAGAAGTGATGACGCAAGTAACGGATCTAACCGATGGTAACTCCTGTAAAGAATTGGTTGATGCCGCTATTCAGCAATATGGCGGAGTAGATATTCTTGTACAAAATGGACACGACCCGGGAGATTATAAAAATATAGACGAAGCAGATCCCGAGCAATGGCGAACCGTTATGGACTGCAATTTTTTCGGTGCATTATATTTGATTCAAGCTTGTATTCCGTCAATGACCGAGCGGGGTGGTGGGAACATTGTTCTCGTTAACAGCGGTGCCTCTTTCAATCCTCCCGCAGGATTAGCGTCCTATGCCGCTTCTAAAGCGGCTATGGCGAGTTTGGTGCGTTCTATGGCCATCGAAATGGGGCCAAAAGGTATTCGAACCAATGGCGTACATCTTGGTATGGTAGAAGGAGAGAACGTCGAAAACTGGATTGCTATGCTCTCTAACGACCAAGGTATATCTGAAGAGTTAGTCAGAGCCGATCTGGTCGCCAG
>JAJRPK010000126.1 GCA_024280785.1 Gammaproteobacteria bacterium | reverse complement strand
TTTAACAACCATCGACTTAAATAAACTCAAGCCCGAAATAGAACAGGCGATATATAACGCCAGTAACATTGTGTTGGATATCGAAGGCAACGTCGATTGGACGCTCGACCGCAGCGGAATATCCATCAGCGTGGGCCAAACGCGAGGGACTGTACTGGACTCGGGAACAGTCTTGAACGCGAAAACAGCCTTGAGCCTGGAAACAGCCTTGAGCTTTGAATCCGCCTTGAGTACAGATTCCACTGCCGCCCAAAACACAAGCTTGAAGGAAATAAAACGTTCATTAGAAAACCAACCCTCCTTACTGGAAATCCAACAATTTCATTTGGGCATAGCACTTAGCGAACTTTTAAAAGGACAAATTAAAATCCATCAACTTAGTGTCGATGGTTTAACGCTGAATTTAATAGTGGACGCCCAAGGGAAAGGCAACTGGGAAAATATTGGCAGCAATGAAAAAGCGACCCAAACGGAAACCCAAGAAAATAAAGCTAGTACATCTAACGACGAATCCTTGTTTACGGTAAAACAACTTACTCTAGAGGATTTATCCATCACTTCACTAACCGTTTATTTAACGGATTTACACAAGCAAGAGGATAAAACTAAAGGCCGTCATCAGCGCCAATCAGTTTTTATCGAGCTATTGAAAGGGCAACAAATAAACCTTCAAGGTGAAGCCTTTCCTTTAGAACTTCGATTGCGCAGCAGCATGAGTGAGCCGGATATAGACATCACTTTGTCACTAAACAGTACAATAGAGATCGGAGGTTTGTTGGCAACAAAAACTACACCCCCTCTATCGCAAGCTCCACAGCCCCCGCAATGGCTAGCAATGAATCTAAATGCCGAGCTGGATATTAATTGGCCCGCGAACGTCGATCCGGTGCAACTTAAACTCTCCGGCGGGGCAAAATATCAGCTCAACGACGGCCACTTTGAACTCGATGAATTCATCATCCGCAGCGACTACAGTGAATTAAACCTCTCTCTAACGGGTAATAATGCTGACGCGCTAGCACTGAGTGGCCATATTAATTTAAACATTAAAAACATTCACAAACAGCTTAATTCGCTGGGACAGGCGGCGATCGATACTGCAGATCCAAAAGCACTAAAAACCCTTAATTTATCGAGCAAATTTAACGTCAACGTTGATGGCCAACAACTCACTCAGTTGACACTCGACGATCTAGCGATGCAGTTAGACGACAGTAAAATAAACGGTAGCGGAGCCGTTACATTGCGCGAAGGTAGCAAGCCGGCATTGAACATTCAGCTGGACGTCGACACTCTGAATATCGACCGCTACTTGCCACCTGAGGCAGTAAACCCAACGCCTTCAGAATCACCCGCAACACTTGCAGCAAAAACCCCCGCCTCTGTCGTCGAGGATAATTCATCATTGCCTTTAGAAGTTCTGGATCTAGCCGATATTATTGCCTCGCTCACGATTAACAAATTAACAGCGAGCCAACTGCTATTAACTCAGGTCAATAGTAAAATAAATATCCTCAACGGTGATTTAAAGACAGCAAATATAAGCACCAAATTTTACGGCAGCAGCCTCAAGCTAAAGGCAAAACTATTGCGATCCAACAATATAACGCCTACGCTTAGCGTCAATCAAACTTTAACCGGGCTCAATGTCGGCTCCGTACTCGAATCATTACAAGAAGAAAAAACCACCCCTATCTTAAGCGGCACTGCCGACGCCCGCTCGGATCTCACCATGCAGGGCTACTCTGTCGACGACTGGAAAAAGTCTTTATCGGGTAGCAGTGAGTTTTCGTTAGCCCAAGGAGTCTATCTTAGCGACAACATTGAACACCGCGTTTGTCAGGCCATTGCGTTGGTACGTAACACTCAGCTAAAAGCTGATTGGCCGGCGACGACTCAATTAGAAACTCTTTATTCGTCGATTCAATGGAGTCAGGGTGTCGGCCAACTGACAGACTTTAAAGGCGGCTTAAGCAATATTGATTTTGCTGGTAGCGGTTCGATTGACATCGTCAACGGAATCTACGACATTGATTTGGCGACCATCGTTAAAGGAAATATGGTTACCGACGACAGTATCAATCGTGACACTGCCGGGACCGACTCGGCCTGCACCATCAATAAAAAGTACCGGGCAATTCAATGGCCGATTAATTGCCAAGGGTCTTTTACTGACAATAGCGCCGGCGGCTGCCGTATCGATAAAAAGCGATTAGAGCGTGTAGTGGCCGGCGTAGCTAAACAAGAGATTGAAGATAAATTGCAACGAAAGCTTGAGCAAGAGCTGGGCGGCAAATTAGGAGATCAGCTAAATGATACACTGCAGGGGCTGCTCAAAGGTGGACTCGATGGGCTTTTTAAATAAAATGGGTCATCATTGAGTTTTCGCAATTTAAGGCTCGCCGTTTGAGCATGCCGGAACGATACACCGGGACGACATATCAGGATAGAGATTTCAATCAACGCCATGCAACAACCCAGTTTACAATTTTCTCAGCGAGTGCTGACGTGGTTTGATCACCACGGGCGCAAAAACTTGCCGTGGCAGCAGAATATTTCGGCCTATCGAGTATGGGTGTCCGAGATCATGTTGCAACAAACACAAGTTGTCACCGTTATTCCGTATTTTAATAAATTTATCACCGCTTTCCCCACCGTCGAGTCACTCGCCCTGGCCGAACAAGATGAGGTGCTGCATTACTGGAGTGGCTTAGGCTTTTACTCTCGCGCTAGAAACTTACACCGTTGCGCGCAAATAGTTTGGGTAGATCATGCCGGTGAGTTTCCTCGCTCGGCAGAAGAGCTGGCCAAGCTACCCGGCATTGGTCGTTCTACAGCCGGAGCTATAGCCGCGATTGCCTACCAGCAGTGTGAAGCGATTTTAGACGGCAATGTTAAACGGGTATTGGCTCGGCATTTTGCTGTGGCGGGTTGGCCGGGCAAGTCAGCCGTAGGCAAGACTTTGTGGGGCCACGCCGAAGATTTAACC
>JAJRPK010000125.1 GCA_024280785.1 Gammaproteobacteria bacterium | reverse complement strand
GCGTTTGGCGGCATTATCTCAGCCGCTTCAAAGTGGGCAAACGATAGAAATTATTACCGCGCCTGGGGCAAAGCCCAATCCGAGTTGGCTCGATATGGTGGTAACCAGTCGAGCACGAAGCCAAATAAGACACTATCTTAAACATTTAAAGCTTGATGAATCGGTTGAGTTGGGCCGTCGTTTGTTGAATAAGGCGTTAATGGATTTAGCGTCGGGCCTGGATCAGGTGAGCGTAGAGAAAAAAGAGTCGCTCGTTGAAAAAACCAATGCAAAGGATTTCGATCAGTTGTTAGAAGAAGTAGGACTGGGTAACCGCGTTTCATACTTGACGGCGAGACAGTTGTTGGACATGGATATCGATGACCAGCGAGACGATATGATGGTTGGAAATCGCCAAAAACCGTTAGTTATTGCGGGCACCGAGGGGATGATGATTCAGTTTGCCAAGTGCTGTAGTCCTCTTCCTGGCGACAAAATTGGTGGGCACATTACGGCCGGACGTGGGTTGGTAGTACACGTAGCGGACTGCCGTAATTACAATGAAATACAAGAGCGTGATAAAGAAGGACGATCAATAGCGCTTCGTTGGCACGATCAAGTCGATGGAGAATATCGAGTTGAAATTAAAGTAGAGCTTGAGCAACAGCGTGGAATTATTGCCTTGCTGGCCAATAAAGTGAACAGCTTGGATGGAAGCATTGAGTCGATAAAAGTAGAAGAAAGGGATTCCAAGACCAGCGTTATACATATCTTTTTATCTGTCCGCGACCGTATACATTTAGCTCGTATTATCAGGCGGATTAGAGTGATTAAGTCTGTAACGCGAGTTACCAGAGTTAAGCGCTAGCGATCAGGTTTATAGGCTGTTGGTTTGTTTAACTAAAAGAAAGAGCTTTCTATGGCTAAAATTAAAGTCATTTATTCTGAGAATGCACCTGAGGCGATAGGCCCATACTCTCAAGCTGTGAGGGTTAATGGTTTTGTTTACTTGTCAGGACAAATTCCGTTAAACCCACAAACCCTGCAGATTATAGACGAAGATATCTCCGGCCAAGCTCAACAAGTATTTACCCATCTTGCAGCCGTTGCCGATGCCGCCGGAGGTAGCTTGGCGGACAGTGTAAAAATTAATATTTCTCTTACGGACATCGGAGATTTCGATCAAGTAAACAAGGTCATGGAGAAGTTTTTCTCTAAGCCATATCCAGCAAGAGCCTGCGTCCAAGTAACGGGATTGCCAAGAGGCGCGAATATTGAGGTCGAGGCTATTTTGTATCTAGAGAATCGTCACCAATTTTAGAGTTTTTAGTAGAAAGTTGATCGTTGAATTTATCAATACAGTTTGCGCAAATACAAACCGTATTTTTAACCTCTGCTGGAAGCGTTTCTAATAGCTCGGGCGAGATAATTTTTTCTGTACACCAGCAAGCACCTGATGTATCGGCCATGCATAGGTTTTGTCGCTGACATAGAGGGCAGTGATTCATAAGAGTCGGTGTATATTGGTTAGATGTAGCATTTTTCATTCATTTAAAAGCAGCCATGTGCATAGAATTAGGTGGCTTGTGGTATATTGTCCCAATCATTTTAAACAATTCTATAGTCTAATGAATAGCCCTGATCACGAATTTCAACCAGCCCCCCTTTTATCTCATTACCACGCACAAACATTGCTGGCCAGTATAGGGCCTCGTCGTTTTTTTGTTCGTCAGAGAGCAAGGAAAATGTTAGCGGATTCCCGTGCGACAATTTTGCATTGTGACGATGACGTTAGATTGAGCGGAGCGTATTCAGCATCCGTAAATCGAGATAATAAGAGTCTGGTTATTTTATTACACGGCTGGGAAGGAGGTATTGATTCAAGCTATTTACTTTCAGCTGGTGCACGTTTATATGCTGAGGGGCATAGTATATTTCGGTTAAATTTTCGTGATCACGGCGACAGTCAGCACTTAAATAAAGAGCTGTTCCACTCGGTAAGAATTAAAGAAATTATAGATGCCGTTGCAATTATCGCTGAAAAATATCCGCATCATAATATTTGCCTTGCAGGCTTTAGCTTGGGCGGCAACTTTACTTTACGTATCGCCAGTCGAGCAAATCAAGCGGGAATACAGCTAGATTGCGCTTCGGCTATATGCCCGCTCATCAGTCCTTATCGAACAACATTTGATATCGAGGAAGGACTTTGGGTATACCATCATTATTTTATGCGACGGTGGAAAAAATCCCTGACCAAAAAAATGGCGATCTTTCCTGAGTACGATTACGCTGATGCGCTGAAAGCGTCTAAAAGGCTAAGCGAGTTAAACGAGTATTTTGTTCCGAATCACACATCATTCAAATCGAGTAAAGAGTACCTTGACGCTTACGCGATAAATAATGACACGCTGACAACAATAGATATGCGAGCGCATCTATTGATAGCCAACGATGACCCCATAGTGCAAACGCGTTGGTTTGAAGAATTAAACCAGGTAGAAAATGTAGACGTTACTGTCACTGCCTACGGAGGACACTGTGGCTTTATAAAAGATTGGGCGTTTAATAGTTATGCCGATGATTGGCTGATTGAAAAATTTGCTTTTGCTGTGTTAGATTGACTTGTGCCGGTGAATGAGATTCAGCTACTTGAAGGGTTCAAATGGCCTATCTTGACGAAAAAATACTAACTTGTCCGTACTGCGGAGAATCAATAACAGTGCTTATAGAGTCTGTTGGCGATGAGATTAGCGAATATATTGAAGATTGTCAGGTGTGTTGCAGGCCAATTTTATTTTCTGTTGAAAACTCTACGACAGGCGAAATGGTGGTTGAGGTACGGCAGGAAAATGAATAAAACAGACTGTCGAATTACAAAGTACTTATCCGGCTTTAGCACTCAATTTGTTTTTCCTAAACTGCCAGGTGCGAATAACATCGATGCGATCGTATTTTTCCGCTAACTCTTTAGGAAATGGCTCAAAAGGCGAGGCGAGTCGTATACTTTCGATCGCGGCCCGATCAAGTATCTCTGAGCCAGAAGATGCCATAATAGTAGTTTCTTCAACTATGCCATTTGCTTTTAGCTTAACGAGTAATCTAACATCGCCATAAAGTTGTTTTTCTCGTGCGGCGGCAGGGTAATGTAAGTTACCGATGTCTTCGATTCTGACGCGCCACTGGTGAACGTACTCGGCATCTGTTGCCGCAATCGTTGATGCAGAGGTAACAATTAGTACTCTAGGCTTCTTGGTGAATTGCTGCTGATTTTCTGCTAACCGTGCCTCAAGGCTAGCTATTTCCCGGCTTAGTTCGGCAAGATTTTTTTGTTCGCTATCACCGTCTTCAGTTCGGTCGTTAAGATTGTCGGGAACATCAATGGCGATACTTAAGGGGCTGCTACCAACAGTTGTAATAATACGGTGAGCAGTGATAGCTTCGGCAGATTTTTTTTCTTCG
>JAJRPK010000124.1 GCA_024280785.1 Gammaproteobacteria bacterium | reverse complement strand
TTGAAGGGAAAACTGACTGCTTAAATGCAATCGAGATACGAGTGAGACCGAACGATACAGCGGAAGACCATCATTATTGGGCGGTATCGAGCAATGACGACAATAATACTACAGCTTAAATAACTAGCACAGCTTAAAACGGCTATGCCGCTTAATTTAGCTGCTTAATTTAATTCTTGAGGCAAATTGATGTGAAAGTTGGATAAGATTTACTGAGCCTGCTTGGCTTGACGGCAGTTTGTTCTGGCTGCAGATTAATAATTGCCATTAAAAAAGCACTGGCTCGATTATAGCGAGTCAGTTCTTTGTGCAATGATTATATGGATAAGCCTATAATCTCGGTGAGTGTGCCCAAAATACAGCGCATTCGATGCTTAATAAGACAGTATTGGGTGAAATCAATATTGCCTTTAAGCATTCATTTATTCATTCATTGCTTTGCCGGCCTAGGTTTTACTGGCCGAAAAAGCTACGGTTTTCAAGTCTTGCGACTTTGAGTCAGACGAGACTTAAAGAAGACCGTATTGTTTCAGTTTTTTTCTGAGCGTACCGCGATTTAGACCTAGCAGATGTGCCGCTTTAGTCTGATTGTTGCGTACGTACTTCATAACTTGCTCAAGCAGCGGTGCCTCGACTTCGGACAATACCATTTGATAAACATCCGTGACGGATTGGCCGTCTAGATGTTTAAAGTAATTTGCCATTGCCGATTCGACGTTTTCTCTAAGGCTTGCCGTGGCATCAGTCAATGGTTGAATAGGCTCTACCTGCTGTAAGCTGTTTGTTACCGGTGCTTGTTGCAGATTAGCTGTTGGTTCATGCATATAAGAGTCGCTTGTGCTCATGCTGCGATGTCCCCTGTGGTGTGTAGGTCCCCGAAAAATTGTTGTAAGCAATCTAGTTGAGCTGATGGACAGTCCAACTGGTTAAACTGCTTTTTAGCAGCTTTGATGTTGCTTATTCGCCTTTTTACTTCTTGTTTTACTGCGTAACTTCCGGTGTCGTTGATATCCATGTGGTTGTGTATTATCCGTCCAAATTGTTCAAAATACCAGCTAATGTGCTTTCGCGCTATCTTTACAGCTAAGCTCGTACAATTTTTGACATTTCGCTGTTTATTGTTAAAACAGGTACTGTTGTAATAACGATGAATATGGCACAGATGATCTATTATAATGTGTTCTGGGATTTTTGTATCGCCTTGGATCAATGATTTAGCTGTGAAAAGTTCACTTGATGGATTGAATTCGCTCAGTAAATCTTTGATTTCTTGGAAGATCCAAGGTTTTCCTTGAGCTGCCCGGCCAATCATAATGCCGTTTGCCCCAGTGTAATCCAGAATAGCCTTGGCTTTTGTGGCTGAAGTGATGTCGCCGTTGGCAAATACTGGTATATCAACAGCTTGGGCCACTTCTCCGATGGTATCGTACTCAACAGGGCCTTGAAATCGGCAGGCTCTAGTCCTACCGTGAACGGCGAGTGATTGAATACCAATACTTTCAGCCATTTTGGCGATGCTCACAGCATTTCGGTCAGACAAGTCCCAGCCGGTGCGAATTTTTAGCGTCACCGGAACGTCAACACTCGCCACCACCGCAGTCAATATAGCGGCTACTTTGTGCTCGTCTTTTAAAAGTGCCGACCCCGCTAGTTTCTTACAAACTTTTTTAGCAGGGCAACCCATGTTGATGTCAATAATTTGAGCACCAGATTGCACTTGATAAATAGCTGCATCGGCCATTTGCCGGGGTTCTGTGCCGACGATTTGGATTGTTCGGGGCTCTGTATCATCCGGGTGAGCCAGTCGCAGCATGGATTTTTGAGTTTTTCTCAACAGCGGGTTACTTGCGCTCATTTCGGCAGTGACCATGCTGGCCCCCAGCTTCTTGCAAATCTGGCGGAAGGGGAAATCGGTGACACCCGCCATAGGTGCTAGCACCGCGGGTCCATCAAGTTGATAGGGGCCTATTTGAATCATATTTTTTTTATCAGTATCGGCGAGTTGTTGACTTTGCTATTGGGAGCTAACAATTAGCTAAGCCTAAACCTATTCATCCGCAATTCGGTTAATGTTAAATTGAATGATACAAGCTGGCAATAATTCATCTCAATTGTGATGAAAAGTTAACGTGGAGGGGATAGCTCTACCGTGTAATTGACGGCTGTGACGCCAGGATCTTTTATCGCCAATGCCAGATGAATGGGTGTGGCAATCGGCATGGAGGTTTTTCCTTGCATTTCACCCGACAAATACTCTTCGGGAGAGAATACTCTTTGGGCCACCGCACGGTTATGAGTGTCGGTAAAATACAGTGCTACGTTCGGAAAAGGTAAAGAGTGTGGTGATTGGTTTAAGATAATAATCTCAACCATCAGAGCATTTTTTGTTTCCGGGTGACTGTATACCATCAGTTGTCGGGTTTGGTAACTATCTGCGTTAGCGATTATAGGACAGTGGGTGAACTGGCAAGCAAATTGACGAGTTTGTCGCCAAGTGGTACTTCGTTGCAGCCGTTTAAATTCTTGTTGTAACGTCGATGGCAGCAGTGAGCTAACCAGATCAGGGTTATTTAATGTGAGTTGAAAAGGGAGCAATAGAACTATTAGCAGGCCAAGAACTATGCCGCTGGTTTTGTAAATCCAGCTTAGGATTGGTGTTTTGTTGCGATTTTTGCCCAGAACAATTTCCACGGGTTGTGGATCAATTTTCACTAACGCGTCAACATCGATAATTGTATCAATCGAGGGCTCAATTCGACCCATCTCGAGTAGAAGGTTGTCATTATTGTTCGTTGCAGGACTATCTTCATCTACATTGTTCTGGTGAAGAAGCGGAGAGTCATTAAGGGAATTGAATTTATCTGAGGGCGCACTGGTGTTAGTAGTATTTGTGGAAGGCTTCGATCGGTCTAGCTTTCCATCGCTAGGCAGTAATTCGGCTAACCAATGTTGAGTGACATCATCGGCATCATTAGAACCGCTAGAAGAAGGGCTAGAGGGAGGGCTAGAGAAAGGACTAGAGAAAGGGCAAGAGTCATCTTCGTTACTGGCGCCAGGATTGTTTTCTTCGTCATCGTGCTTATGGATAATTGAGTTGTCATTTGTGTCGCCACTTTTATTGTGGCCTCGATGATTACTTTCAAATTTATTATCAATGGGTTGGTATTCTTCGGTGGTTGTAACTCTATGCTGCAGCGCAGTAAACACTTTCATGCATGATCCGCAGCGAACTGAGCCACCGGCTATATTGAGCTGTTCATCGGATACTCGGAAACTAGTCTTACAATTAGGACACTGACTTATCATGGGTGTTGCACGGTTACCATTGGGTTATCTTTTCGCTAATAGGAGCTAATACGTCTACCACAAAGCCTGACCCATTCATCTCGTTGGGTCAATGGCGCAAAGGTGATTTGGTCTTTGTACGCGTTTGAAACATCGTTAGCTTGGTGGTGCAAAATACCGGACATCACAAGTTCGCTTTTTGGCGCTAGTAAACTGATAAGTTTGGGAGCGAGAGATATTAAAGGTGCGGCAAGTATATTGGCAATAACCAATTCAAAACCGTTTTCTACATTATGCTGTTGCGCTGTAAGCTCAACATCATCCGGGTGACAAATCATTACCCGGTCTACTGCTATGTTGTTATGTTCAACATTGCTTTTGGTTGCGGCCAGGGCTTGCGGGTCATTGTCGACACAGAGAACACGCGATGCTCCCAGTAATAAAGCGGAAATGGCAAGAATTCCAGAACCACAGCCGTAGTCAATAATAGTTTTGCCGGTTAAATTTGCTTCTTCAAGCCATTCGAGGCAAAGAGCGGTTGTTTGGTGAGTTCCTGTTCCGAAAGCGAGGCCTGGATCCAGGAGGATATTTGTTGCGCTGGGGTCGGGTGGTTCAAGCCAACTTGGACATACCCATAAACGCTTGCCAAACTGCATCGGTTCAAAGGTGTTGAGACAGCTACGTTCCCAATCTTGGTCGGCCAGTAATTCGAACCGACTGGGAGGCAGTGGCCGGGCAAGAATTTTGGCCAGTTGCAACAGCGTGCCTTGTTGATCGATTTC
>JAJRPK010000123.1 GCA_024280785.1 Gammaproteobacteria bacterium | reverse complement strand
GGGGAGTTATGGGCGACTCGTTAATTGCGCGAGCCGACGACGATTTTTTGAAGGCTTTAGCTAATATGGAGGTGACTGTTTATGGAGGCCAAGGTGAAATACTGTCTAGCGCTCCGGGCACTGCAGTGATGGGACATCCGTATAATGCTGTTTTGTATTTGGTAGAACAATTAGATAGTCGTGGGATCTCGTTGAAAAAAGGCGACATGATTAGTCTCGGTGCGTTTGCAGCACCTAAATTACTAGCTGAGACCTCAGAGCTGAGAGTTATTTATAGAGGCCTTAATGGTCAAAGAGAACTGTCGGTGCACGTTCGGTTTCGATAATATAAAATCAAAGTTGAGTTGGGTATAATATACGATTAGCGGGATCAGTTAACAATAATATTTTATGACAATTTATTTTAGGGTTTTTTACGATGAGGGTTAACGGGATTTATAATGATCAGTCGTAACATAATGCTATCTATGATTTCTATTCTTCTGCTGACGACATCTTGTGCAGATTTTTCTCGTTCTTTTTTTGGTTCTGAGCCATCTTCTCGGGCGGAAAAACCCAGCATTGATGAAAGCTACGCAGCCTTACGCAACGGCCAATTGGCTAACATAAGTTATCAGCTGTCAATTGATTTAACCAAGAAAGATCGGTTCGATGGTCTAGTGAAAATAAAATTTGAACTGAGGCGTAATGATATCCCCGTAACAATTGATTTTTCAGGCGGCGAAATTGCCGCGGTTCAGTTGAACGGTAAAGACATTCCTTACCATTATAATGGTTGGTTCATAAGCATCGATCCGGCTAATTTGGTGATAGGTAAACAGAGTGTGAGCGTTGAATACAGCCAAGCATACTCTAAAACGGGGTCCGGTCTTTACCGATTTGTTGACCCTGAGGATGGGCGCAGCTATGTATACTCAGATTTTGAGCCCTATGATGCCAATCATATGTTTCCGTCTTTCGATCAACCCGATTTAAAAGCAAGCTATGTTCTCGACGTTATTGCCCCTACATCGTGGAACGTCATTTCTTCAGCAAGAGAAAATAAGGTTGTTAAAGCTAAAGATTCAAGTCATTGGTATTTCGATTCGACTGCAATATTCAGCACTTATATTTTTTCGTTGCATGCGGGCGATTATGCAATGTGGAACTCGATGGCGGGAGATATACCGCTCAGACTATTTTCTCGACAGTCGCTAAAAAAATATGTAGTGGCTGAAGATTGGTTTGCTCCTACGAGGCGTGGTTTCCAATTTTTCCAACAGTATTTTGGCCTCGACTATCCGTTTGTCAAATACGATCAAATTATCGTTCCGGATTTTAATGCCGGAGCGATGGAGAACGTTGCGGCGGTTACTTTTTCTGAGCGTTTCATAAAACGTGGCAGCTACACGCAAAACGATAGGGATAGAATTAATAGCGTGATATTGCATGAAATGGCGCATATGTGGTTTGGGGATTTGGTTACTATGCGCTGGTGGAATGGACTATGGCTCAATGAGAGCTTTGCCACCTATATGTCTTATCTTGCCGAGGACAGTGGGCCGAATCGTGACCGAGCTTGGTTAAGGTTTTTTCTCAATTATAAATTGTGGGCCTATGAGACCGATGAGCAAGTAATCAGCCACGCCATTGAATTGCCCGTGGCTAACTCTGATAGTGCGTTCGCAAATTTTGATGGGATTACCTATGGTAAGGGCGCCTCCGTGTTGAAGCAGTTGTCCCTTTTACTTGGGCCTGAAGTGTTTCGCAAGGGGGTAAGTCAATATCTGCAACAACAGGCTTATGAAAATACGGAGCTTAGTGATTTTATTAATACACTTGCTAAAGTTGCCAATAGAGACTTAAAGCAATGGGCTGAGCAGTGGTTATTCCAAAGAGGAGTCAATGGCCTTGAGGTGGATTACGAATGTCGCAACGGCATGATAGTAGTAATGGATTTGAAGCAAAGTCCATCTGCGTACTCAAATATTTTACGCGAGCATCAATTGCAGTTGGCATTGTATAAGCAAGGTCGCTTGGAATTTGTCAGTGATGTTGCTTTAAAAGGTGAAACAACTACTGCTTTATCAGTGTTAGATAAACCGTGTCCAGATTTTGTATACCCTAACTACGATGACTGGGGGTTTATAAAGGTCATTTTGCCCGAGCATGAACAAGCGATACTGGCTACATCTATACAAGAATTTGAAAATCCGTTAACGCGGGCGATGCTATGGCGTAATTTATGGGAGGGTGTTCGTGATCAGAGGGTTTCCTTGTCGGATTATGCCGATACTTTATTCAGTAATATAGGAAAAGAAGATAATCCTAATATCTTGTTGAAACTACTGCAAAGCGTTAACGCCGTCTTTTATTTCTACACGAATTTTGGTGATGAGGGTCTAGTCTCTATTGAGGAATATGGTCGTCAGTATGAAAAAATCGCCTGGAGTCGAGTGGAAGAGGTGCTTCCCGCTAGCGATGTACAGAAATATTGGTTTGATAGTTTGGTAAAAAACACCCGAAGCACTGATGGGCTAATGCGGTTAGCACAACTTTTAAATGGTGAACTTGAGGTCGATGCTCTGAATATAGATCAAGACAGACGCTGGGCGATAATAAAGAGGCTTAGCGCGTACGGTTTCCCACTAGCGGTTGAGCTTTATCAACGAGAGCAAAGGCGAGATTCCTCCGCGAAAGGGGCTAAGGCCTTGCTTGGTGCTAAGGCGGCGGCTCCTGGTTTTGAGAACAAGTCTGAGTGGTTAAAAGAGTTACTTGACCAGAGCAGTAAATATTCGTTAGCGGATAAGAAATCGATTATGAGAAATTTTCTGCAAGGCAATCAGCGAAAAGAAAGAAAGCAGCTTTTGAGTAATATTTTAGCGCCGTTGCCGTTGATCAATGAACAGGCCCAACATCAATATCTTTCTGCTTATGGGCAGAGCCTTGTTAAAGGCTATTGTGAAGAGGAAAGCGTTGCGATGTTGCTGGCCGCAATAAGAGACAATCCAACCGCCAAGTTAAAGCTTAAAAAATCTTTGCGGGTTGCGCTTCAAGACGATCGGCGCTGTATAGGTATAAAAATTAAAAATAGGGAATACAGGCTTAAAGTTAACTAGTCACGTTTTTTTAGCGGCTTTGCTGCTCTTTAATTTAACCAGTACCAAAAATATCGTTAGCATAATAACACTCCATAATGGGGCAGCGGGGACGTTAACTGCGGGCTGGTTTGCTATCAGTGGTTCCGCATCTATACCGTCAATTTGGCCGTCACCATCGGTGTCGTTATTATTTGGATCGGTATCGATACCCGGGGTATAGTTAGTGGGGTCGCCGTCCATATTGACTTCGATGAAATCCGATAAAAAATCATTGTCTGAATCACTATCAAAGGGGTTGGTTCCCAATACAACTTCTAACGAATTCACTAAACCATCACCGTCGGCGTCGCCAAACAGGTCTACGTTGATATTAATGATATCTGTTTCTAAATTGCTATTGCTATCGGTAATTGATGCGGTAATGACATGGCTGCCATCCGATAAGCCAGGGGCGATACTGGCTCCCGTACCAATGATACCGTCCAAAGACGAAGACCAACTGATTGAGCTACTAAGGTCGCCATCCTCTGGATCT
>JAJRPK010000122.1 GCA_024280785.1 Gammaproteobacteria bacterium | reverse complement strand
ATAGGGTTCATTCCTACGGTCTTCATCAATACAATATCACGCGCAAAATTGTGCTTTGATGCCTCATCCGCCATCGCATTACCACCGTATTTAATGACCATTGTGGCCCCTTTAAAACGGGTTATATACGGCAGCGACTCAGCTAAAACACCGGCAATTTGTTGAGCTCTTTTTTGATTCATTGGCATAATGAAGAATTTTTAGTGGTTAGTTTAAACGTGTTTTTTCGAACATAGACGAGCGGATGAGTATAGCCTAATGCCCTAGGGGAATGGGCCCAGGCGATAAAATGGGTGCCAAATTATCTGAACTGGACTAGCGCGGGATCAACGGCAACAAGGATCTGTTGAAATTTTTCTTGTATTGATTCTAGCTCTTCCGGACTGTTTGCTTCAAACCTCAAAGTTAGGCTAGGCGAAGTATTTGACGCTCGAATGAGCCCCCATCCTTCAGGGTAATCTACTCTCACACCATCCAGCGTCGTCACTTGACCCTCGCCAAAATCAGCAGAAGCTTGCAATGTTTCAATAATTGAGAATTTTGCATCATCAGCAATAGGTATACTAAGTTCAGGGGTGTTGTAACTCTCTGGTAGTTCATCAATCAACGAGTCCAGCGTTACTCCTTCGAGAGTTAAAAACTCAATTAACCGAGCCCCGCTATACAAGCCGTCGTCAAAGCCAAACCAGCGCTCTTTGAAAAAAAAGTGACCGCTAAACTCCCCGCCCAATAAAGCTCCCGTTTCGACCATTTTTTGTTTGACAAAAGAATGTCCGCTTTTCCACATTACGGGTCGACCGCCAAAACTTGCTATCACTTGGTTTAAATGGCGAGAACACTTTATGTCGTAAACGACATCTGCACCGGGGTTTCGGGTCAACACGTCTCTAGCAAAGAGCATTAAAATTTGATCGGCATTAACAATTTTACCGCTAGCAGTAACTACAACCACCCTATCGGCATCACCGTCAAACGCAAGGCCCAAATCAGCCTGTTGGCTTTTAACTTCTTGAACCAAGACAGAGAGGTTGTCCTTGTAGTTCGGATCGGGTGAATGATTAGGAAAGCTACCATCAACCTCAGCGTACAAAGGAATCACTTCACACCCTAATGAGGCAAATAGCATGGGCGCTATTTCGCTGGCCGCACCGTTACAACAGTCAAGAACCACTTTCATGGGGGATGCGACAACGACATCCTCTACAATTTGATCAATATAGCTATCGGCAATATCCTGTTCAGTTACCAAGCCGCTTCCCTCATGGAAATTACTGTCACTGATCATTCCAGCCAAAGCTTGAATATCATCTTCTGCCAATGCTTGGCCATTAAGCACAACTTTCAGCCCGTTATACTCTGCGTCATTATGACTTCCAGTAACCATTACCCCCGCTCTAGTCTCAAGAGATTCGGCCGCAAAATACAACATTGGAGTTGCAACCAAACCAATGTCGATAACGTCGCATCCGGTTGCTAACACGCCTTCAATCAAAGCCGTTTGAATCCTTTCGGATGAAATTCGGCCATCTCGCCCAACAATAATCCGAGGCTGGTCACTGTCCAATGCGGTTGAACCAATAGCTTTACCTATTTGGTGAACAATATCGTCGGTTAAATCCTGTTCCGCATTTCCTCTAATATCATAAGCTCTAAAAATATGGGTCGGCACAGCAACGTTAGTAGTTTCGCTCGGATCGTCTTCAGCGAGGTTCTCTACGAGCATACTCTCACCCATTCGAGGGTTTGCCCATGCCGACACATCACTGTCAACTTTAGCATTGCCAGGCTCTGTCTCCTTCGGCTTAACAGGACTAGAAGCTGTCTGGCCTTTTTGCATGAGTGTCTTTGAAATGGTTTGCGCGGCGGAGTTAAAATCAGAAAATACAAAGCCAGAGGCAGGCCCTTCATTCGGTGTGGCCTCTTTGAAAAACTCCGTTAAGCTCACCGCATCCTTGGCAACATCCCGCAGAAGCTTTGCCAGCAAAATCCTTAATGCAATAACGGCACAAATAATAATCGCTGCACATACTAGTAGCGCCAATATAGTTGCGGTTCTTAGGTTGATCGGCACACCCGAAAGCTTGTATCTAACCTTTAATCTAGAATTTGTTACCAACGCCGCCTGACTCACCGCCCCCTCAACGGTCTCTTGAGCTAGATGATAATCGCTCACTATCACTACCGGCTCAGCTCCACCCGATTGGTAAACAAGCTCAGTGACTCCACCCCTCCAGAAATCACTGTCAACAGCAACCCCATCAAGTTGGCTCGACAACCAACTTGTTTTGAGCGTTAACAGGATTGCGCCAATACTTCGCCCTCCCACATAAACAGGACGAGCTAAGCTGACAACTCTCTCCCCTGCCAAGGCATAGGTATCCACCAACACGCTTTCGTTGTCTAAGGCGCGTCGAATAATATCTTTTTCAATGTTGTTTCGTAGCTTTGACCCATGGACCCCCAGGCTGGCAATACCTAGCTCACCCAAAGGAAGTAGCGCCAATTGATCCAAATGAGAAAACTGCAATGAAAAGTCACTAGTTAAGCGCTCTAAGCTAACGATATCATTGTCACGCATAGCCTGCCTTAAGCTGGGAATTCGAGCCATACCATCGAGTTGCTGAGCCAATTGTTGAAAATTGTTGTCTAGCATTTGCGCCTTAACGCGAGCTAAATCTTCGGCCCGTCGTTCAGCTAGCTGGTCATTAATCAGCGGCAGATAAGCTAAAAAATAAATAATAACCGCTACTGCTCCGGGCAAAATAACCAGAACTAGGCTTTGCCAATAACTCAATAAATTTGCAGCCGTCTTAGATGACAATCGCTGTACTCCAAAAATTGAATGTGCGTCTAATAATTAAAGCACAATCCTGGTGCACCAAAGATTCAGATTAGCCTTACAAAATACCAGCTTGTCTTAGTATGCAATAAACGGGGGGTTCAGAACCATACATCCTGATTTGGTTAATTTTTAACCTGTACTCGCTGATTAATTATCAGCTGCATCAATTGCCTAGCCAGATGGGCCTTGCTGCATTTTGCGATATCGATTTGTTGGCCCCTAACAAAAATAGTGACTTCATTGGCCTCGGAGCCAAACCCAATATCACTCCGGGAAACATCGTTAGCCACCATCATATCAATTTTCTTACGCTCCATTTTTTCTTGCGCATTCGCAACTAAGTCGTTGGTTTCAGCAGCAAAACCAACGGTAAACGGGGCGTCGGCACTCATCGCTACTGTGGCTAATATATCTGGATTTTTTACCAGCTCTAATATCATCCCATCCTTATCTTCCACTTTCTTTATTTTCTGACTTGCCGGGTTAACCGGCCTAAAGTCGGCAACGGCAGCACAAGCTATAAATATATCGGTGGTCGGCAATAAGTTACTAACCGCTTCTAACATATCTAGTGCTGTCAATACCTCAATACAATTCGCTCGATCTGGCACCGGTAAGTCAACCGGCCCTGCCACAATAGTTACCTTGGCCCCCGCTTCAATAGCAGCTTGCGCTATCGCAAACCCCATTTTGCCACTGGAGTTATTGCTTAAATAACGCACAGGGTCAAGTGCTTCACGTGTAGGACCAGCAGTAATAACTACATGCTGATCCGCTAGAGCCTCGCTTTCAAAAAGTGAAGCTGCTGCTAACGCAATTGCGGCAGGTTCGCTCATTCTCCCTACACCCGTATCACCGCAAGCTTGGATGCCTTCTTCGGGACCTATAAATTGATAAGCTCTCTGACTCAGTACACTGCAGTTATCCTGCGTGGCAGCATCGCGCCACATCGCTTGATTCATAGCAGGAGCTATTAAAACAGGTGCGTCGCTTGCCCTTAAAAGAGTTGTGAGTAAATCGTCCGCTCGACCTTGAGCGAACCTCGCTAGTGCGTCAGCTGTTGCAGGTGCAACAATAATAGCGTCAGCCCAACGCGCCAACTCAATGTGCCCCATCGCCGCTTCTGCTTCCACATCGAGGAGATCACTGTGCACTCGATTTCCAGAAACCGATTGCAATGTCAAAGGGGTAATAAACTCGCCTGCTCCCCGGGTCATTACAACTTTAACGTCCGCCCCTAAATCCTTAAGCCGACGCGCCACATCGGGGCTTTTATACGCGGCAATACCACCCGTAATACCGAGTATTAAACGTTTGTTCTGTAATGGCTGTTGTTGTCTTGTTGGCATAGGAATAGAGTGACTGTGAAGATGAGTTCTTGTATAAATACGCGGCAAAAAATATTAAACCTTGTCGTTTTTTACGGTAATTACTTTAACATTGCTGAATAGGCCCCGTTAATGTCTCTTTAAATCAAATGGAGCTACGACATTTATGACCGGCAACTTTACCTGAGGATAGTTCGGAATGCGAGTATAGGCACTCGCCAAGCGCTCTTTCTTTACATAGAATCATTTTTTCTACCATCATCGTAAATCAAGGAGGATTTATGACCATAATGAATTGGCCCGCCGCCGAAAGGCCCCGCGAGAAGCTACTCAGCAAGGGAGCGCATCATCTCTCGGATGCAGAACTTCTTGCCCTTTTTCTTCGAACAGGAACCAAAGGTAAGACGGCCGTTGACCAAGGCCGAGAATTACTCTCTCACTTCAATGGCCTCAGTGGTGTACTGAAGGCATCATTGGCTGATATCGCCAGCATTAAGGGCATTGGCAACGCAAAATACGCATTGCTACAAGCCGCCCTCGAACTGTCGCGCCGTGCCATGCTTGAACCTTTAGAATCCCAAAGTGCATTAACCAACCCCCAAAGTACCCGGCGTTACTTACACGCGCTTTTATCTCATGAAGACAAAGAAGTGTTTTGGTGTTTATTTTTAGACAACCAGCACCGAGTCCTCGCTAGTGAAGCCCTATTCAAAGGCACCATCGATTGTGCTAATGTTTACCCGCGCGAAGTTATGAAAGCCTGTTTAGCCCACAATGCCGCTGCCGTTATATTTGCCCACAACCATCCTTCTGGAGTAGCAAGGCCAAGTCAAGCCGATTCACGATTAACGCGCCGTTTACGCGACGCCTTAGCTCTCATTGACATCAGGACGCTCGACCATATCATTGTTGCTGGCAACTCAACGGTATCAATGTCTGAACTTGGACTGCTCTGAAACGGCGTAAACCCGTCTAGGCCAATGAAATGTCTTGTTTTAAACCGTCTGTTCTGGTATAAAGTCGCGCTCTTTTTAGGGCGGATACAGTAAACCCCCGCCTCGATCGACGAACAATCTATTTCGGCTTGGCAACAACTTAAACAATTGCTAGCAGGAAATATACCGGAGAATTAAGATGTCCAAGGTTTGTCAGGTAACAGGAAAACGACCGATTACCGGAAACAATGTTTCGCACGCAAAAAACCGCACTAAAAGACGCTTTTTGCCTAATTTACATCGCCATCGTTTTTGGCTGGAAAGTGAAAAACGTTTTGTCAGCTTGCGCGTGTCATGCAAGGGCATGCGCATTATCGACAAGAAAGGCATCGACAGTGTTGTTGCCGACTTGCGAGCCCGTGGTGAAGCCGTTTAAGCACTTAAATACAACCTACTAATGTGATTTTAGAAATTCAAGATTAAAGAGAGCACTCATCATGAGAGAGAAAATCCGTTTAAACTCATCGGCAGGTACAGGTCATTTTTACACTACTGACAAGAACAAACGCACTATGCCTGAAAAGATCGAAATAAAAAAATACGATCCCGTCGTTCGCAAACACGTGATGTACAAAGAAGGCAAAATCAAATAAATGATTTTCGCTCTATAAAAAAACCCGCCTTTGAGGCGGGTTTTTTTATTCCAAATAAATACATCGAACCAACAAGTATCTGGCGTTCTACCTTATGCCTGAATTACCAGAAGTTGAAACCACTAAACGAGGAATAAGTCCCCATGTCCTCGGCAAAAAAATAACTAAGGTCATTGTTAGGGAGTCGCGATTTCGCTGGCCAATCTCTCCTGAACTGCAAGCGCAGGTAGAAGGGTATACCGTTCGAACCATTGAGCGCCGAGCCAAATATCTACTGTTTGGATTGGATCACGGTTATTTTATGTTGCACTTGGGAATGTCCGGAAGTTTATTTATCACGAAACAATCTAACCCCGTACAAAAACACGATCATGTCGAATTTTATCTCCCCAATAAACTTAGCCTACGATTTAATGACCCCCGCCGGTTTGGTTCGTTACTTTGGGTAGGAAGCTCCCCTCACGAACACGAGCTACTTCTTCGCTTAGGACCAGAGCCCTTTGCTAATGAGTTTAACGGTGATTGGTTATTTAAAAAATCGCGAGGGAAAAAGTGCGCCGTTAAAAACTACATAATGGATAATCACACTGTAGTGGGCGTAGGAAATATTTATGCTAACGAGGCGCTCTTTCTTAGTGGCATCCGGCCGGGCAAGGCTGCGAGAAGAATAAGTAGGGCACAGTACAATAGCCTAGCCACAATTATTGTAGATGTTCTCAACGCATCCATTGATATGGGGGGAACAACCTTAAAAGATTTTGTTGGCGGCGACGGCAAGCCTGGCTATTTTCAACAAACGCTGCAAGTATATGGGCGAGCCAACAAGCCATGCCGAACGTGCCAAAGCCCAATAAAGTTAATACGGCTAGGCCAGCGAAGCACATATTACTGCCCACAATGCCAAAACTAATTATTCCGCTAGTTTCCCAGCGCAATACCCTCACGACGTGGGTCGGCAACACCCAGCCAATGGTCACCTTGCTTTATCACCGCATGGATACCGCTAGTTTGAGGCTTGACTTGAGGGTTATGCTTTTTTTCTCTAAGCCCCTCTAACAGTTTCTCTGATACGCCTTTTTCAACCTCTAGTCGGCTCCCAATATGAAATACATGTTTAGCCTGCACTGATTGCACTAAGGGCCGATCAAGCGCCAAAACCTCATACAACACGCGGGCAACATAGCCTATTATTTTTTTACCTCCCGGCGAACCAATAGCTAAAACGGGATCTCCGGCACCGTCAAAAACAATCATTGGAGACATTGAACTCCTTGGTCGCTTACCGCCCTGCACTCGGTTAGCTATTTTAATCTTGTCTTTGGACTCTGGAACAAATGAGAAATCCGTTAGCTGATTATTCAAAATAAAACCGCCCGTCATTAACCGCGAACCAAATGCCGTTTCAATACTAGTCGTCATACTCAACATGCTTCCGTATTGATCGACAATGCTCATGTGCGTTGTTGACTCCATTTCTGGGCTATTCTGCATCCACCGCTGAGAAATCTCTCGGCCGGGAAAGACACCGGGAAAGGCCTGCGCCATCGCCTGTTCCGACTTGATCAAATGAGATCGACGAACCAAATACGCTTGATCAAGCATTCTCTCAATGGGCACTTCAATAAAATCCGGATCGGCAATATAGGTATTTCTATCAGCAAATGCTAACCTCGACGCCTCAATAAATCTATGCGCCACATCTATATCGTTAACACCATTGTTGGCTAGCTTAATATTTTTGCGCTGCCCATTGGTAGTTTGTTCTACATCAAAACCTTGAAGTATGCCAAGAATCGCTAAAACTGTACTGCCTCCGGACGATGGAGGGCCCATGCCACAAATTAAGTGATCAAATAACTCTTTGCAAACAGCAGGCCGATTTATGACTTGATAACGATCGAAATCAGCTTGCGATAAACCTCCTGGGTTACTGTCATCATTAACCGCCTCAATCATCGCTCGAGAGAAGTCCCCGCGATAAAAGATTTCACCACCATTATCTGCAAGACTGCTCAGGGTTGCTGCGTATTGATCATTTTTTAGTATCGCGCCTATTTCAAGTGGCAGGCCCTCGGAGTCAAACAAATAATTTGCTATTTCCGGTCTCTCTTTAACTTTTGGAACTCGTTTTATTAATGTATGTAGCCGCTCTGAAACATGAAAACCGTTGGTCGCTAATTCAATCGCATCTGCAAACAACTCCTGCCATTCGAGATGCCCATGGGCTGAGTGAGCGGAATCTAACATTTTAACTAAACCGGCAACACCAACACTACGGCCACCGATTACCGCATCAAAAAACCCTACGGGGATTCCGTTCTCGGGATTGAGGAACAAACTTTCATCGGCAGTAATTGGTGCAGTTTCGCGGCCATCGTAAGTTTCTAACTGCCGAGACTTTGCATCCCAGTACAGCAAAAACCCACCACCTCCCAAACCCGATGATTGCGGTTCAACTAAACCCAGCACCATTTGTGCAGCAACAGCAGCATCGATTGCCGTTCCACCTTGCTCTAATATTTTTTGAGCAGCTCTAGTCGCGTGTGGGTTTGCCGTTACCGCCATATATTTTCGGCCCACAGACACCTTGTCATCGCCTGCCACAGAAATGGCACTCGCTGGTTCGGGCGCTAAGTCTTTTCCAGAGTTTTGAATTAATTGAGTCGTCGTGTTTAGGTCATTAATTAACTGACTGGTTTTGACGATTGGAGAAATAGCAGAGTCTGGCTGAACGGTGGAATCTACTTGCGTGGCGGCACTAAGGAATGAACTTAAAAACAATAGAATCCCTAAGCAAAACCTAGTCATCACCTTTCTATTTTTTGTTTAATGGCGGCCAGTGCTGGCGGCGGAACGAACTTAGACACATCGCCGCCTAAAGTAGCAATTTCCCTAACCAGGGTAGAAGAAATATAAGTAAGATCATCTGCGGGGGTTAGAAAAACCGTTTCAAAATCATGTTTGATCGCGCGATTCATGTTAGCCAGCTGAAATTCGTACTCGAAATCTGAGACCGCTCGCAACCCCCTTAAAACAACCGTTTCATCAATTTCTTCTAAGAAGAAGGTCAACAGTTTATTAAACCCCAACACCTTCACATTCTTGATATGCGCTACAGAAAAGGCGGCCATCTCAACTCTCTGCTCAAGAGTAAACATCGGCTGTTTTTTACTACTAGCCGCTACGGCAACCGTCACATGATCGAATAATTTTGCCGCCCGCTCAATAATGTCAACGTGGCCATTGGTTGGAGGGTCAAATGTACCGGGATAAACAACAGAAGCCATTAGTGAAGTCGTCCTAAATTGTGCCATTAAACTTAGTAGTCACTATTGTGCCAAGCCTCAAGATCTCAAGCAAGTCACACTTATCAATTTAGCCAACAACTTTTATTTGGGTATCAACTATGCTCGCAACTGAAAGAGACGATAGCTAACGGCTCCCGTCGTTTTCTCTTTGGCTATCTGCCAACCGATAAAATTAGCCGGAATCTCTTGCCCTTTAGGCTGTTCAACGTAAATCATAGCCTTAGGTGCCAGCCACGGATTCTCAGTAAGGAGCTTAACGATAGGGCCCAAAATATCCAAATGAAAAGGCGGATCTAAAAACACCAGATCAAATTTCGTAACGGGCGCCGAGGTTATTGCTAGCCAGCGCAGTGCATCGGCCTTAATCACCGTTAGATTAGTTGCAGCAAGGTCTTTGGCGGTGTGCTTAAGTGAATTTACCACCACAAGGCTATCATCAACAGCAACTACCGAATCCGCCCCCCGTGACAATGCTTCAAATGACAGTCCGCCACTGCCCGCAAAAAGATCTAGACAGTGTGAACCACTTATACAGGGTGCCAACCAATTAAAAAGTGTCTCCCTAATCCTGTCCCCAGTAGGCCTCAGGCCCTCAACATCTACGACGGGTAGCTTACGACCTCGCCACGAACCACCAATAATACGAATATTGTTAAGCTTGGCGCGGTTTGTTTTTTTAGCGTTCATATCGTTTAAATTTTAGTATAAAAATCGAGAGATACGGCTATCGTCTTAAAAGATAAATGGTAGGATATCGAACGATAACGTTGGAATCCACGGCGCCGTAGAATTAAAACTGAAACACGAGACCATCCATGCTGCGATTTATAAGGCGAGGGCGCAAACCTCAGCCGCAACCAGATCAAGCCACCCCCTCTCATGCCAACGAAATACAAGACATAAATGACGGTGCCAGCACAGCACACGCTGAGGTCGTCAGCCCCATCGTTAAAGAGCCATCTTCGGCCCAAGAGTCTATCGTTCACAACCACGCAGATAGCCTTGATGAAGCACCAAAACAAGGGTTTATTAAACGCCTCGCCAGCAAATTAAGCCGAACCAGCAGCTCCTTTGGAGATGGGCTTGGCAGGCTATTATTAGGCAAAAAAGAAATTGATGATGAATTGCTTGAAGAAATCGAAACCCAGCTTCTACTGGCAGACGTCGGAATCGATACTACTAAGTACATAATGGAAAAATTGAGTGACGGCATTGAACGACAGTCTCTTGCCGACTCGGACTCACTCTACGAGCAGCTTAAAGCAGAGCTAGCGCAGACCCTGTCGCCGAGCCATCAACCCTTTGTTATTGACTGTAACCATACGCCGTTTGTCATATTGGTCGTTGGTGTTAACGGCGCAGGTAAGACCACAACCATCGGGAAATTGGCTAGGCGCTTTCAAAAAGAAGGCCTAAAGGTCATGCTTGCTGCCGGAGATACTTATCGTGCTGCAGCCGTTGAGCAACTACAAGCCTGGGGGGATCGCAACGATGTACCCGTGGTGGCGCAGCAAACTGGGGCCGACGGTGCTTCCGTTATTTTTGATGCACTTCAATCGGCTAAATCGAAGGATATTGATGTGCTCATCGCAGACACTGCCGGCCGGTTACATAATAAAGAACACTTAATGGAGGAGCTAAAAAAAGTTGTACGGGTCATGGGAAAAATTGACCCTGAGGCTCCCCAAGAGATTTTGCTGGTGTTAGACGCGACTACAGGACAAAATGCGATTGCTCAAGCCGAAAATTTCAAAGCAGCTGTAGGTGTAAGTGGTATTGCAGTAACCAAGCTCGACGGCACAGCTAAAGGCGGCGTTGTCTTTGCTATCAGCGAACGATTAAAACTGCCTATTCGATTTATCGGTGTTGGCGAGCAAGTAGAAGATCTACGGCCGTTTGACGCCGACGAATTTGTTCAGGCAATTTTTGCCAACGTGGGCTAAATATGATTCGATTCGAGCATGTCACTAAACGCTACGCTACCGGGCAAGAAGCGCTGTCAGATGTCAGCTTTGCGTTAGATGCTGGAAAAATGACCTTTCTCACGGGCCATTCGGGCGCTGGAAAGAGTACTTTGCTTAAACTGATTATGCTTATGGAGCGCGCCACTAAAGGCACGGTTTGGATTGACAATCTCGATTTGGCGAAGCTTTCACACCGACAAATACCGATGTTGCGCCGTAAAATAGGCGTTGTATATCAAAACCACCAACTTCTATTCGATCGCAGTGTTTACCATAACGTAGCACTACCCTTAGTGGTATCTGGCTTTCACCCTCGAGATGTGGGCCGTAGAGTTCGCGCGGCCCTCGATAAGGTTGGCTTACTTTCAAAAGAAAAACAAAATCCACAGAGTTTATCGGGAGGGGAGCAACAACGAGTTGGAATTGCTCGAGCAGTTGTTAACAAACCGCCATTTTTGCTTGCCGACGAACCCACAGGAAACTTAGACCCTGCCCTCAGCGCTGAAATAATGGAGCTATTTAAAGAGTTTAATAATGTCGGAGTAACTGTGTTGGTCGCTACTCACGACTTGGCACTGATAGCCCGAATGCCCCACCGATCACTTATTTTGCGGGATGGGTTATTGATAAACAATACTGCCAAATTTAGTAATCCGGCCAAGTTTATCGACAACGATCAGGGTTTGCCTAACCGGACAGAAGATACCCCTATCCAGAATCCTAGTGGTAGCCCAACTCATAGTACAATCGAAAACAAGAAACACAGCGCCAGTACCAACCAATAGGCACTTTGCTATCAAAGACCTCAATCTATTGAATTAAGCGACAACATGTTTCATTCTAGAAATAAAAAAAAAGGATCTCCTACCTTAAAACCGGTGCGGCAGCTCGGCGCCAGCTCTCATCCAAATAACTTTAGCTATCGATTCTATTCTTGGAAAGAAAATCATATCCTCGTGGCCAAGGAGAGCCTCCATCGGCTCACTACGACCCCGTTTTCTAGCCTTGTCACGTTACTAGTTTTAGCTATTGCGATTGCTTTGCCAACGGGATTCAATGTGGCCATAGCAAATCTTGAGCGGTTAACGGGAGACGTCAACGACAGCGTGCAGATAAGCTTATATTTGCACGATCATATCGACGACGCAGAAGGTCGTAAGCTAGCGGCAGAAATAAAAACTTGGGAGGGAGTGGGAACGACGGAATATATCTCTCAAGAACAAGCTCTGGTAAGTTTTCAGTCAACATCAGGGTTTGGTGAGGTCATCTCTAATTTGCCAAAAAATCCATTACCGGCGGTCGTCACCCTGACAATTAGTAAGCAATCACTTACTGCGAGTACAGCTAAAGAAATAGAGCTTCGTACAAAAGAACTCAACTCGGTCGCTCAAGTAAAATTTGATTTGAGCTGGTTAAAAAAAGTACAGTCAGTGACAAATTTTATTCACCAAGCTGTAACAGGGCTTAGCGTTCTTCTTGCTATAGGGGTTGTTCTGGTAGTAGGAAACACCATAAAGCTGTCAATTGATAGTCGTAAAGAAGAAATCGTTGTGACTAAGCTCGTCGGCGGAACCAACGCATTTATTCGTAGGCCGTTTCTTTATATGGGCCTGTTATTTGGGGCCGGGTCAGCGATCATTGCTCTCCTGCTCCTCAGCATGGGTATGTTGGTGCTTACTTCCTCCATAGCAGACATTTCTGGAGCCTATGGCTCCCAATTTAAGCTTAATGGCCTAGGTGTTATCAACAGTATTTCGTTATTGATCGGCTGTGCAGGACTGGGCTGGCTTGGCGCATGGCTCGCGTCAGCCCAGCATATCAGGGCCCTCGAGCCCCGTTAACCTCGAGCTTATTAGGGGCATCTCAGCCTCCCTCCGACCCAACTATTTAACTCTTAAATACTTTAATTCAGGGAACTTAACGGTAATTAGCACTCTAAGTGTAAGAGTGCTAATATTGAGCCTGATATGAAGCAAATTCTGTAGTAGTACTGGTTGAGGCCACGAACTACAACTAAAGCAACTAAACTCGTGAGTATTTCATGAAGACACAATTACAAGCGATTCCCGTTCTCACGCCTGGCGGCAACATCAATGCCTACATGCATTCCGTTAGCAGCTTCGACATCTTGACTGTAGAGCGCGAGCAAGAGCTCGCTCACCGATTAGTCGATGAAGACGACTTGGCCTCGGCTCGCGAATTGGTACTCGCCCACTTGCGATTCGTAGTTCACATTGCGAAATCCTATAATGGTTACGGTTTAAATTTGGGCGACCTTATCCAAGAAGGAAACGTTGGCCTAATGAAAGCGGTCAAACGTTTTGATCCAGACAAGGGCGTTCGGCTGGTATCTTTTGCTGTACATTGGATCAAAGCAGAAATACATGAGTATATTTTACGTAACTGGCGCATCGTCAAAATAGCAACCACCAAAGCTCAGCGTAAATTATTTTTCAACTTACGCAGCGCCAAGAAACATTTGGCATGGCTAACAAACGATGAAGCTTCTGCTATTGCCAATGATCTAGGCGTAGCGGTTAAAGACGTCCGCCATATGGAAGGCCGCCTTTCTTCCTACGATGTTGGTTTTGATGCTCCAGCAGATGCCGACGATGAAAAAGCCAACCAAGCCCCTGCCTATTACTTGGAAGACCACTCAACCGACCCGGCTTTAGCAGCCGAGAATAAACAATGGGCAGACAAGCAAACAAACAATTTACACGCAGCTCTTAAGCTTCTCGATGAGCGCAGCCAAGATATCTTGCAATCCCGATGGTTGAACGATGGTAATAAATCTACGTTACACGAGCTGGCCGACAAATATCAAATATCCGCTGAACGTATTAGACAGCTTGAAAAGAATGCAATGAATAAACTGAAAGGGTTTATGGAATCATAAACCCCTGATTTTGCGATAAAAAAGCCGCCTCTAATGGCGGCTTTTTTATCGCAAATGTCTTTCAACCAGCCTCGATTCCAAGAAACCTAACCATGGCTAAACTCATCATACTCACGGCATCATTAAGTGGACTCATTGCCGTAATATTCGGTGCTTTTGGAGCTCACGCATTACGTGCGCGCTTATCACCTGAGCTAATGGGCGCATACGAAACTGCCGTTCAATACCAATTTTGGCACACTCTTGCTTTACTTTTTGTAGGGATACTTGTCTTGCAATGGCCGACATCTCGATGGCTAATCGGCAGTGGTCTGGCTTTTTCTCTGGGCATTATTTTTTTCTGTGGCTCTTTATATATACTATCCATTACAGAACTGCGGAATCTAGGTTTTATCAATATTGGCTTAATAACGCCGTTAGGCGGCTTGTGTTTGATGGCTGGATGGCTATTTCTGTTTCTCGGCAGCTGGCGAAATTTATAACTACCCTTCTGCACGATAATATAAAAAAATTTATAGCTAATGAGCAAAGCTGAGCAACCCGTTGAGTTTTCCCGCCGTATTAAGAGCTTTGTTGTTCGCGGCCGCCGTATGACGTCTGCGCAACAGCAAGCATTCGATTTGCATTTACAACAATGGGGCCTGACAACCACCAACCATTCAATTGCGTACACTGAGGTTTTTGACAATAGCCACCCTTTTGTTCTGGAAATAGGGTTTGGAATGGGAGACTCACTTGCCCAAATGGCCGCTGAAAACCCCAACAAAAACTTTATTGGTGTCGAAGTCCATACTCCGGGCGTAGGCCGGCTTTTATCTCTAGTAGAAAAAGAGGGATTAAAAAATATCCGCGTTTATAATGAAGATGCCATCAAAGTATTGGAACTCTGCATATCCCCTTATATACTCGAAAGAATAAATATATATTTTCCAGACCCATGGCATAAAACAAAACACCATAAGCGCCGACTTGTTAATCCATCGTTTTTAGCTCTCGCCCACTCCAAGCTTAAATCTGGTGGACTATTGCATATTGCAACCGACTGGCAACCCTATGCCGAATACATATTAAAAATCATGGGCGAGCAAAAACTATTTGAAAATATTGCCGGGGCCGATCTTTATATCGATCGTGAGGCATATGGAAGGGCCGAAACAAAGTTTGAGCGACGAGGCCAAAATCTTGGCCACGGCGTATGGGATATGGGGTTTCAAGCACTTCCAGCACCTCTTACGAAATAGTTCCCTAGCACGCTTTCGCTCAAGATAAAAGCTTGTTACTCCGCTTTAACGGTAGTATGGTTGCCTTGCTCAATACTGATTTACAGTACAGAGTCAAGTCGTATCGTCGTCACACTGTTTACTGTAGTTTTGTCATTACAGCAGTTTCTATATAGCGTGAATCTAATAAGCTCGTTCTTTTCGAATGTCCTATTAGATAGCTCTGTTAGACAGTTCTATAAAATGGGTGGTGAAATCAAGCAGTAGTAAAACCCTCCACAACTTGATCTTATGTATAACCGTCCTTAACTATAGGGGATAAACTATGCACACTATGCGCGTTCGTGATTTTATGGCCAACCGCTACGCAACCGTTAAGCCCGAACACTCTTTGGCAGCGGCGGTGCGCGTAATTCTCGAATATCATCAATCGGCGGCGCCCGTAGTAGATGACCAACAACAGCTTATCGGCCTATTGTCAGAAGCAGATTGCATGCGAGCGACCTTGGTAGAAGGTTATTTCAATGAAGGTGTTGCACTGGTAAAAGATCAAATGACCATAGATGCAGAATTTGTCTCTGCGGATGACGAACTTGCATCTGTGTCAGAAGTTTTTCTAAAAAATAACCGTCGTATGATGCCTGTTGTGGACGCCGGAGTGCTTGTCGGCATTCTCTCACGCAAGGACATATTGAATGCTCTGGTTCAAAAGCTTGACAACCAAAACTAGCCCGAGCAGATCTCTAGTCGGCAAAAACCGAAAAAATATCATTCAAGAATAAGCGACCCTTAGCGGTTGGCATAACGATATCTCGCTTTTTCTCTACCAGGCCCTGCTGTTTTAAATCCAATATATTGTGTTCAATCACATTAAAACTCAAACCTGTTCTTTGCTCAAACAAAGAAACCGAAAATCCTTCGTTTAATCGAAAGGCGTTCATCGCAAATTCTAAAGGAATCTCTAAAGCATCTAAACGTTGCGAACCCGCCAATTTGTTATCGCTGCTCATATAGTCTCCCGGAACCCGGGTTTTCCAGCGCCGTAATATCTCTGACTTGCCAACGGTTATCTTGCCATGTGCACCCGCACCAATACCCAAATAATCCCCGAACTGCCAATAGTTTTTATTATGCCCGGCTTGATAATTTGACTTTGCAAACGCAGACACTTCGTATTGTTCAAACTTTTCTGCCGATAACATTTGTTGCCCCCGCTCAAAAAGCATATCCAAAGTGTCTTCAAGCGGCAATACCGGTGGCCGCTTGTAAAAAGCAGTATTTTGTTCAATAGTTAACTGGTACCAAGAAATATGCTCAGGCGATAGGGAAAATGCTGTTTCCAAATCTCGCAATCCATCCTCCAATGACTGTGTAGGCAAACCATGCATTAAATCAATATTGATATTGTTAAAACCGGCTGAGCGGGCAACGTTAAACGCATTTTTTGCACTACTGGCATCATGAATGCGACCCAATGCCTCCAGTGCCGGGTTTGAAAAACTCTGGACACCTAACGATAAACGATTAATGCCCGCACGAATAAATCCAGCAAAATGCTCTTCGTCCACAGCGCCCGGGTTCGCCTCTATCGTTATTTCTGCATTTAAGTTGACACTAATTCTTTGCCTGATCTTTTCTAACAGCTCGATATAAAAATCACCTGTCATTAAACTCGGCGTTCCTCCGCCAATAAAGATTGAACATATCGTTCGAGACGAGACGACTAAAGTTAGCTCCTCATCTAAATCATCTAATAATGCCTGAAGATATTGTTTCTCTAGTTGCGGACCTTTGTTCCCTCCAACATATTCGTGAGAATTAAAATCGCAGTAGGGGCATTTGCGAATGCACCATGGGATATGAATATAAAGCGCTAACGGGGGAAGGTCATTCAATCGATTAGTCCTAATCCGGAAAGCTGTTGCATCATTATCGCCAGCGCTTTGCCACGATGGCTATTTTTATTTTTAATTTCTGGTTCAAGCTCGGCTGAAGCACAATCAAATTCAGGAACGTAAAATACCGGATCATAACCAAAGCCATTATTACCGACTTCCTTCCGTAAAATCTGGCCTTCCCACGTTCCCACGCATACAACAGGTGTAGGGTCTTTATCGTGCCGCATAAACGCTAGAGCACAAACAAAGCGCGCCGAACGTTGTTCATCAGGGGTATCTTTAAGTAACGACAAAAGCTTGACGATATTTGTGGAATCATTTGTGCGCTGGCCATTTTCATTTTGGCTAAATCGTGCAGAATAAATACCCGGGCCGCCATTAAGTACATCGACCTCTAATCCAGAATCATCTGCCAATGCTGCGCAACCCGAAAAGAAAGCCGCATTACGCGCTTTGATAATCGCATTTTCTATAAAACTCAATCCATTTTCATCGGCCTCGGGGACATTAAATTCACCTTGCGACCGAACAACTACATTAGTCGCTGAAAATAGATGCTGGAATTCATTGAGTTTACCAACGTTGTTGCTAGCGATAACAATAGTTGTATCAGTCATAATGCCCGGAAGTATCGAATAATTAAAATACAAAGTATTAATTTAGATAAAAACGCCTGTTAAACTCAATATCAATTTCTTGCTCGCTACCCACAGGCACTACCGTCACTTTAATAACAATAATTTCATCATCATTACTGATCTTAAATTTTGCCAAGTAATAAACAGCGCCCGGCTCAATGACCTCATTAAACACAAGGCTATTTTTATGAATTAAATCAAACGCTGCACCCCTAATATCTTTCGCTTTTAGCGATTGAGTCTGGCCATCTGCAAAATGTTCCCGAATTGAAATATTCAACATGCCAAGATCTTTTGCCCTAACTACTCCGACTGCTTTGGCTGTTTCAGGTGACAGGAAACTAGTATTAAATGTACTGAAAAAAACTTCGTAGTTACCCTTTCGTATCGAGATGTCATCCTGTCCAAAAGCCAAAAACGGTTGGCAAACAATACCTATAAAGCATAGTTTTAATAAAAAAAGGCTTGGCCAGTTTCGGTTAACTAGTGACATGGTAGATTGCATGTGTCGCAAAAAGGTTCGGAAACAACTTGCCGAGCAACGATGCATGTTTTTTTCCTGTATGGATATCAATTTCGAAAGTCCTATGAAGTATTTGTATACCCTCGGCCGCACAAAGTGACTCAAAATCAGCTACCGTGCAAAAGTGAATATTGGGGGTGTCGTACCAATTATAAGGCATTAGCTTACTGACAGGCATTCTTCCACGCATCAACAAATGCAAGCGTGCTTGCCAATGACCAAAGTTGGGAAACGTTATAATACTTTCTTTGCCAACTCGCAGCATTTCTCGTAGAACGAAGTCTGGTCTATGCACTGCTTGCAACGTTTGGGTTAATAGAACAGTATCAAAACTATCATTAGAGAAATTGGCTAATCCATTATCAATATTCTGTTCGACAACATCCACGCCTTTAGCAATACAGGCAGTAATGTTATCGACATCAATTTCTATTCCTAGCCCATTAGTTTTTTTTACTTTGCGAAGATGGTCTAACAATACGCCATCACCACAACCCAAATCCAGCACTCGTGAATTGTCATCAATCCACTGGTCAACAGCCAATAAATCAAGACGCATCGCGATGTGACCCCGAGATATTTTCAGTCAGATCTTGTGAAATAACGGGCTGACAATGTTGCACAACGGTGGCCATAAAAGCCGAAAACACATCATTATATCTCTCGACCGGTAACAAAAAGGCATCGTGCCCCTGAGGTGCATCAATTTCTGCATAGCTAACTGATTTTTGAGCCGCTATTAATGCATTGACAATTTCACGTGACCGCTTGGGAGAAAATCGCCAATCGCTGGTAAAAGAAACAACTAGAAATTTGCACTTTGCTCTGGAGAACGCCTGCACGGGGTCATTGCCATACTCGCGCGCGAGGTCAAAATAATCAAGCGCTCGTGTCATTAAGATGTAAGTATTCGCATCGAACTTCTCAGAAAACACTTCGCCTTGATGATGTAAATAGCTTTCGATTTGAAATTCCAGTTGTGACTCTACTCCCCGGTCAAAAGTCCCCGATCGCAGTTCACGGCCAAATTTCTTACCCAATACATCATCGGACAGATAAGTAATATGGCCTATCATTCTTGCAACAGCCAAACCCTGTTTAGGAACCGTATCCTTAAGGTAATACCTGCCATCATGAAAATTGGGATCCGATGTAATTGCCGTTCGGGAAGTCTTGTTAAACGCAATATTTTGCGCACTTAGCTTTAATGCTGAGGCAATAACCACGCAATGATGAACCCGGTCAGGGTACTCTAATGCCCAGCGCATTGCTTGCATACCACCGAGACTGCCGCCAACAACCGCAGCCCACTGTTTAATACCTAAGTAATCGGCTAACCATTTTTGACTTTCAACCCAATCGCGGACGCGCACAGTAGGAAAGTCAGGCCCCCACGGCTCTCCCGTTGCAGGGTTGATCGATGAAGGCCCCGTACTACCACCACAGCCGCCAATATTATTTAAGCTCACAACATAAAACTGATCCGTATCAATCGCTTTACCCGGGCCTATATAATTGTCCCACCAACCGGGCTTTTTATCTGCTGCTGAATGATAGCCTGCTGCATGATGGTCTCCCGACAATGCATGGCAAATAAGTACTGTATTCGACTTCTGTTCGTTAAGCTCTCCATATGTCTCATAAACAATATCTAAACTTGGCAACTCTCGCCCGCATGATACGATGAAAGGTTTATCAAAATGAACGATCTTAGGATCGACAAGCCCCACAGAACCAACAATGGATTCCAATTCTGTGGCGGCTTTAGGTTTTTGACCAGACATAGCAGGAAAAGCCAATACGAGTGAAATGAGAAATAACCAAGTGGTGGTAATTGTATATAAAAGTGCGGGCTGCTGCGACAAGCAGCATGTACATATTTTGCGTCAAGCACCGCTTGCCACTGAGAAAAAACGAGGGATAACAGTGCTCAGCGATTGATAACCGATATTAAGCAGGAGCAGTGTAAGACCAACGGTGTCTAAGCGAGTAGCTGCAGAGCTTCCCTGACCACCATTGTCATTATCACAATAGTTGATAATGTAAACACGAGAAAACGGGCCATCACAATATTTACAGTATTTTGGACCAACGAATGTACAACTCGCAGACCAACATAGGCCCAAGCCAGATTTATTGCCATACCATCAGCATGACCCGATATCGCCAAATAAAAACACAGGGCGTAAAAAATAGTGGGCTGTTCCATTAAGTGATTGTAGTTATCGGCCACGGCTTCAACTTTAGTGGGCAATAGCCCAGGCAATGCCGCTGGGTGCCTGACAGACTGGGGATCTATATCAGCTTGGCCCATAGCGGGCATTCGTGTACCGTACATCCAAAGGAACACTATCAATGTCCACGCAATTAATATGAACACTGGGGTTAAAATAGCGGTCTCTATCATAATTATCTCCGAGTAAGTTGAAATGATCGTGCTGTATTATTTTTCTCAATTCAAGCAAGAGAGTATTTATACAACGAACTAAGTAGCCCGAAAGTTACCAACTCTTTATATTCATTGATCGTAACGCCAGTTGCATCGATCAAAATCATCTAAAGCAATTACTATTTACTAATAAGTCACTTGAAAAGCGCCTCGGTAGTAACTCTCAATGAAATTTGAAAATCCCGATCTATAATCCGGACTGTCAAACTCAAAACCCAACTCTAACAAGCCTTTATTGCTGCAACGCTTACTACCTCCCCGGCAAGGGAGCTCTCGCTCAATTAACTGGTCCAAACTAATACGGTATTGTACTGCTAACCACTCCATGACTTCACGTAGTGTCGTTGGGGCGCAATCAACGCCGATATAGCACGTTTGCAGTACAGTTCCATTTTGATACTTAGCAACAAGGTGCGTTAGGATACGAGAACAGTCAACGGCAGTAATTCGATTGCTGTACATGGCAGGCTCTCTAGGACATATATACCCCTGCAATAGCTGTTCAATTAATAGCCCTTTACTTTTCCGTTGATAAATACCACCAAACCTTATCACACAACTATCAAAGCCTGACGACAACAATAACTGTTCGGCCTCCAGCATTACCTGGCCAGAAAAACTGGTAGGAATAGTCTCGCTATGTTCATCCACCCACGAATGATCTTGCTGGCCATACACACTGATAGAAGAGGTAAATATTATAAAGGGCTTTCGCCCTGATTCACCGATGACTGTGTTTCTATCACCTTGCAGTTTTTTTGAACAACGGGTGCCCGTTCCTGCAAGACTTTTTCGGTGAGATAGAGCGCCTAAAAGATGTCTCAAGCCCTCGACATAAATATCACGGTAAGACTTTGCTGAAAACTCATCCGCCGTAAGCGTAACGATAACCACGTCCCATGATTGCTCTTGTATTGCCGTCAAGGTTTCGACTTCGCTTAAATCCACCACTATGCCCGGCACATCGTCTGGCAAATTACTAATGGATCGACGAGCGCCAAAAACGCGATGCCCTAATGATTGCAGACGCCTCGCTGTAGCAATACCTAAATCACCGCAACCAACGATAAGTATTTTGCCCTTACTCACTGTTAAACATTCCCCATTGATAACCAGCGTCCAACCGCTTTATTATTGGAACATACTAATATTATTCACCGGCGAAATAAAGAGTGAGGCAAGGTGGAAAATTTAACTAAGCGATCAAGCGATGTGTTTTTTGCAAAGCAACCGATACAATAAGGCAATGTTTCTAGCAAAAATCAGTTTTCATTAAACAATAGCTTAAACTCATGTCTACTTTAACAGCGGCCCATGCACTTAGCGTAAGCTCTTTAAAAGGCATTGGGCCTGCGATGGCCGAAAAACTATCCTCGCTAGGAATCTCTACCTTATTAGACCTACTCTTCCACCTGCCGCTTCGCTATCAGGACAGGACCAGAATAAAACCCATAGTATCTCTTCGAAACGGCCAAGCCGCGGTCATTCAAGGAGACATCAGCGTATGCAATATTCAATTTGGCAAGCGCCGTAGTATGCTTTGCAAAATTCAGGACGGCAGCGGAACAATCACTCTGCGCTTTTTTCACTTTTCTGCCATGCAAAAAAACCAGCTATCTGTTGGATCAACTGTCCGCTGCTTCGGTGAAGCCTCTCTCGGTAGAGGAGGCCTGGAGATTATCCACCCGGAATATCAAATAATCACAGACAACCAGACCTTGCCAGTACCGGAATACTTAACCGCAATATATCCCAGTACAGATGGCATTCACCAAATTCGTTGGCGCAACTTTATTCAAGCGGCATTCCAGAAGTTAGACCCCTCACAAGTACTCAATTTAATAGAACCTGAGGACTTTCCACTACCTGATTTACCCGTAGCAAAAAATTTGTATCTAGCCTTACAACTATTACATTACCCTCCACCCGACGTCGATTTGTATTTACTCAGCGAGGGCTTACACCCCGTTCAACGACGTTTGGCGTTCGAAGAGTTGGTGGCACAACGCATCTCTCATTTAGCATTAAAACAGCGCAATCAAAAAATCTCTGCTGCCGCAATTAAAATCAGCGAAAAAATTGAATCTAGATTTATCAAGCAACTTCCCTTTCAGCTAACTAATGAGCAAGTAAAAGTACTTGATGAGATAAAAACAGATATTGCAACTACCACACCAATGATGCGTTTGCTACAAGGCGATGTTGGGTCTGGAAAAACAGTTGTCGCCGCGCTAACCGCTCTGCACTGTATTAATGATGGGCAGCAAGTTGCATTAATGGCGCCCAGAGAAATTCTTGCAGAGCAACACGCACTTACCTTCGCGAGCTGGCTAAAACCTTTCAATATTTCAGTTTCATTATTAGTTAGCAAGATGTCCGCCGCTAACAAGCGCGAATGCCTAGAGAATATTTTGTCCGGAAAATCGCAAATGGTTATCGGCACCCACGCACTGATACAAACAACCGTCAGCTATCAAAGTCTTGGGCTAATTATTGTCGATGAACAACATCGCTTTGGTGTTGAACAAAGACGCAAGCTAAAAAACAAACGAACGGATGGGCTTGCTGTGCATCAACTAGTGATGACAGCTACTCCAATCCCCCGTACTTTAGCGATGACTTTTTATGCCGACCTTAGCTACTCCGTTATTGCAGAGTTGCCTCTCGGTCGTATACCCGTTGAAACCGCTGCCATCAGCAATGACAAACGCGATCAAGTCATCACCAGAGTTAGTGCCGCCTGTAACGACAAGCGCCAAGTATACTGGGTATGCACTTTGGTAGAAGAATCAGAAACTCTGCAGTGTCAAGCCGCCGAGTCAACCGCCACAGAGCTAGCCGAACAATTACCCAACGTAAACGTAGGCCTAATTCACGGCCGATTATCGTCACAAAAAAAGCAACAAGTCATGCATCACTTTAAATCGGGAAGCATCCAACTACTGGTTGCAACCACCGTAATAGAAGTGGGTGTTGATGTAGCTAATGCTAGCTTAATGATAATTGAAAACCCCGAGCGACTCGGACTCTCCCAGCTTCACCAGTTACGCGGCCGTGTGGGCCGAGGGTCAAAGCAAAGCCATTGTGTGCTCCTGTATCAAAAACCACTGTCTTTCAAGGGACGACAGCGAATCGAAATAATGCGCGAGACGAGCAATGGTTTTAAGCTAGCTGAAAAAGACTTGAAAATGCGCGGTCCAGGAGAAGTGTTAGGCACTCGACAATCTGGCGCCACCTTGTTTAAACTGGCCGATCTTGACCGCGATAGCGACATGATTGATACCGTAGTAAAAGTGTCGGATCGCATCTATCAAACTGACTCTGCAACGACCAATGCCCTCATTCGACGATGGTGCCCGTTGGCTAAAAATTACATCAACGTTTAATTCACTCCATGTTTAATCCACTCCATAAAAAAGCCGGCAATATCTATTCGACATTACCGGCTAAACAATTGTAATAAGGAACATACTTCAGGTAAAAAACCCGAATCACAAGCACAAGTAAGTAACCAACTTCATAAGTGCTTATTAAACCACCATAACTACCTAATACTAAAAAATCACTACTTGATCAAACTACAACCAAAAAAATTTAACATCGGCGACTATGGCAGCGTTAAATATGACATTCGACTCTTGCAGAAGTTCATTGCTATGAACCACTCGGCAGAAAAATATTCACAATATTTTTCTGCCCTCTGTCTAGTGCGCTTCATCCCAATTTTTACCGACACCAACGTCAACCACCAACGGTACAGAAAGTGGCGCCGAGCTCGACATGAGCGCAGCGATTTTTTCACTCGCCACGCTTTCGCTTCCGTGCGGCACTTCAAATACAAGTTCATCGTGAACCTGCATAATCATTTTTATTTTGTTGTCTTCTTTCGTTAACCACTGATCGACATCAAGCATTGCTAATTTAATAATATCCGCTGCCGTACCTTGCATCGGTGCATTGATCGCCGTGCGCTCTGCCGCGGCTCGTCGCATTCCATTACTGCTGTTTATTTCCGGCAAATAAAGCCGTCGACCAAATAAGGTTTCTACATACCCTTGTTCCGCTGCCAACGAACGAGTTGTTTCCATGTAACGCAATACGCCAGGATAACGGTCAAAATAGCGGTCGATATAAAGCTGCGCTTCTTTCCTGTTTATCCCCAGCTGCTTACCTAAACCAAAAGCAGACATACCGTAAATCAAACCAAAATTGATGGCTTTTGCTCTACGACGTTGCTCAGTACTCACCTCTTCAACTCCAATAGAAAAAACTTCGGCAGCAGTAGCCTTGTGAACATCCATGCCCGTATTAAAAGCATTCACTAAACCGCTATCATTTGACAAATGAGCCATAATTCGCAGCTCAATTTGAGAGTAGTCGGCGGCTAGAATCGTATAGCCTTCCGGAGCAACAAAGGCTTGTCGGACGCGGCGGCCTTCTGGAGTTCGAATGGGAATATTCTGTAAATTTGGATCGGATGAAGATAAGCGACCGGTTGCGGTAACAGCCTGATGGTACGATGTATGTACTCTACCAGTCTTAACGCTAATTTGCTCGGGTAAACGGTCGGTATAAGTCGACTTCAGTTTACTTAAGCCCCGGTATTCCATGATGACTTTTGGCAGCGGATAATCTAGCGCCAATTCTTGCAGTACGGGCTCGGCCGTCGATGGCTGGCCCTTGGGTGTTTTTTTAATAATAGGAAGTTTTTGTTTTTCGTAGAGGATCGCCTGTAACTGCTTAGGCGATCCTAAATTGAACTCCTCTCCCGCTAATTCATAAGCCTTTTCTTCAAGCTCTTGCATACGCGCACCTAGCTGCATACTTTGCTTGAACAATAAATCTGAATCAATCAACGCCCCGTTTTGCTCAATCCGGCATATAACATCTAGCAAAGGTAGCTCAATCTCTTTATACAGTTTTTCGAGTGAAGGTATTACAGCAAGTTTTTGACTAAATAAGGCCTGCAGCCGCAACGTAATATCAGCATCTTCGGCCGCATAAGGTCCCGCCACTTCTAGCGCTACCTGATTAAAGGTAATCTGCTTAGCGCCTTTACCAGCAACATCCTCGTACTTTGTTGTCTCGATCTCAAGATACGCTGCAGCTAACGTATTCATATCGTGACGTGTGCTGGTTGAATTAATCACATACGACTGCAACATGGTGTCGTCGGAAATCCCTTGCAAGTCAATCCCATGGTTGGCAATAACATGCTTGTCATACTTAAGATTTTGGCCCACTTTCTTTACCGTCGAATCCTCCAACAACGGTTTTAACGCACCTAACACCGCCGCTTCTGAAAGCTGCTCAGGTACTCCCACATAATCGTGACCAAAAGGCATATAGGCCGCTGATCCCGCTTCCACCGATACTGATACTCCAACGACTACGGCCTCGCGGTAATCTAAGCTGGTTGTTTCAGTATCAAAGGCAAAAAACTTTGCCTTTGATAACTTTGCCATCCACTTCTCAAAGTGTTCTTGATCCAGCACAAGCTCATAATTTGTCGCCGTTGCTTCGGTTACGATTTCGGCCGGGCCCGACGAACCTTCAGCCATAGAATTGCTTGCCGCCTTTATTGCAAAACCCTCGCCCCGCTCCAATTCATCAACCCAGGATTTAAATTCTAATTCTCTAAACAAGGCTAGCAACGCAACGTTATCCGGCGTTGTACTCAACTTGCCTTCGCGTAGTTGTGCCGCATTCATCGGTAATTCAACATCGAGTTTAATTGTCGCCAATAGATACGATAACCGGGCTTCTTTCTCATTTGCTGACAGCTTTGCCGCCAACTTTTTCGCGCCACGCACGGGAACATCCGCCACTTGATCTAGCTTGGAATAAATGTCATCGATGCTACCTAGCGTTTGAATCAGTCCCAGAGCAGTTTTTTCACCCACTCCTGCAACACCCGGGATGTTGTCAACTTTGTCGCCCATCAGTGCAAGAAGATCAATGATGTATCGAGCCGGTACGCCAAACTTCTCTTCTACTACGTCAGGATCCATCATTACATTAGTCATTGTGTTGACTAACGAAACGTAATCATTAACCAACTGAGCCATATCCTTATCGCCTGTAGAGATGAGTATAGGCTGAGCTTCATCGGTAGCCTGCTTCGCTAAAGTTCCAATCACATCATCAGCTTCTACCCCTTCAATCATAACCAGGGGCATCCCCATTGCCTTGATAATATTGTGTATTGGTGCAATCTGGGCTCGAAGGTCATCGGGCATTGATGGGCGATTTGCTTTGTAAGCCGGGTAAATATCGTCGCGAAAGGTTTTACCCTTTGCGTCAAAAATTACAACAATTTCCGCAGACGGATAATCTTTAATGAGTCGCCGAAGCATGTTAATAACGCCCTTCACCGCACCCGTAGGCTGGCCTTTAGAGTTATTGAGCGGTGGCAAGGCGTGAAACGCACGATATAAATAGGAAGAGCCATCAACCAAAACAAGTGGGTGATTCGCAACCATATTGAATTCCTTTAGATTTAAATGTTGGTCGTAGAGCCACTAAAGAAGACAATTTCCAGTGACCAACCCAAGCAGGCACCTAACTTTGTCTAATTAAGCTCGCCTAATTATGCAGTTAAGCTCACTTCCATACGCGAGCGGCGGCAGCTTATCACAGCTATCTGCCTAACTATGAAATTACTACTCTCCATTAGTATTCAAGCACTTAACTACCGAGGTAACACATAAAGCACAATATATGATCAAAGACGTAACCGCATAATGATCATTTGATTACCGCAAGGTAACACTTCTTCAATTATTCGATTTCTTATAAAATAATCATATATCTCAATAAGATATTGGAATAACCACAACTATTTCTAGGCTTCTTACAAAATATTCACACAAATTTAAGGTAAAAAACTCATTTTGAACTGGCAATTCTATCCACAAGTGTTACTCTATGTAACATAGCATCAACAAACGATTTACCAACTGCCAATTCATCACCACAAGTAATGAATTGGCCAATACCGCGAAAGGAGTGAACATTATGAACAGACTATTTTCCTCCACCGCTTCGTATGTAGTGGCAGCCCTGCTCTTATCAGGACAGGTACTTGCCAATCCAGCCGACTTGAGTGGGTCCCTAAACAAGCTGAATGACGGTCAAACGGTCGAGCAAAGCTTCTACTTGGCATTTAATCGCTATTCAGTAGATCAGCCAAAAATCTCGATCGATCGATTACCCACAATAGAGTCTTTCCGTAGCAAGCCAGTAAGTGAGGTCTATTTAGACGGCCTACAAATAAAGCTTCGCCACGAGTTGGATAGCATTATTGAGTCACGTGGACTGTAATTATAGCGGCGTACAGCATAGCTAGTACTTAACAGTCGATTTTCAAACCTTATATCCTCCAATTTCCGCAGGTTCTAATGAGCCTGCGTTTTTTTGTCTGCATTTCAAGGATATTAGTCAATGACCAGGTGCCTCGCTGCCAGCACTATCAGCTATCACAATGCCCATAATACCCATCACTAAATCGACAGTACTCTAAAGCTCGATGGCTATCGATCATTGCCTTATTGATTTCAAATAAATTATCGTTTGCAGGATCATCAACAAAACATTTCGCAACTAAACGATTATATTTATCCTTATCTTGTGTCACACAGATGAGCATTTTTCCCAATGCCAACTTCTTAAGTTCGTCTTTAGCTAGACCGTAACCCTTTTCGTTTCGCTCTGGCGCGTCAACACCCCAAAGCCTAATTTGCTGTTTTACACCCTGTAAATATAAGCTATCGCCATCCACCACATAACGACAAACAGCACGGTAGCCTTGAGAAAGCAACCGGTCTCGATCACTGGCGTAAAGGAATATTGGAATTAGTAAAAATATGCAAGCACAGGAGTAGGGTGCCGACAGCTTCCAGCGCTGCGACAAAACCGACATACTAGCGGTTTTCTAGGCGAAGAGATTGATAGGTTAACTCTATTTTATTCACGTCGAGAGGGGGCTTATAAAAACCTGAATAATGGCCATTAGGGTTGATCAAGGCAATGTTACCACCGTGATCAATCGTGTAATCGCCCGTCTCACTGTTGGTAGTAACCTTTCGAAAAGCGACATTCAACTGCTTGGACAGGCGATGTATCGTTAGAAAATCACCAGTAAGACCCACAAAATCAGGATTAAAATATTCGATATAGGGTTTTATTTTTTCAACCGTATCGCGAGCTGGATCGAGAGAAACAAATAGGAACTGCGTATCAGTCGCCAACTCAGTACTCGCTAAACGCTCGGATAACTGATTAAATAAAGCTAACGTAGTAGGGCAGATATCAGGGCAGTGGGTAAAGCCAAAAAAAACAAATGTCCATTTATTACGGAAACTCTCTTCAGTAAATTCGGCTCCATTCTGATCCGCCAAAACAAGAGGGCTTATCTCTCTAGGTACCGAAAATATTACCGCTCCATTAGCAACCATTTCTTTTGGGCTAAGAATACGGGGATGCAATATTTTATTGACAAACAAGCCAAGCATTAGCGTAATAACTAAAACAATGACAATCACAGTATTTCGAATACCGTTTTGTCTCTCAGCAGGGGTAGGGTTTGCGGGCACGAAAAGTTCCTAAAGTTGATTTTTGTTGGCTACTAATACTATAAATACGTCTTTACTACCGCTGCCCCAAATCTTCATCTAAGCCTAAGCGATCGCTGTAGTCTCGCATACAAATACCTTATTACCCAATAAATTACCCTATGAAAATGTACCAATAATGATCGGCCAACATGACTACAAATAAAACCATTAGATATACGATTGAATACCTAAAAGTTTTCATTGGTGCATCTGGATTTTTATCAAGCAACAAGACAATAGCCCAATACAGAAAACCAATGCCTAAGATAATCGCTCCAAGCAAATATAGTAAACCAAACATTTGCGTGAGATAAGGCAGCAACGTAACTACAAATAAAATAATCGTATACAAAAGGATATGCAAGCGCGTGTATTTATCTCCGTGCGTAACGGGTAGCATGGGAATCCCCACCTTGGCATAATCGTCTTTGCGATGAATAGCCAATGCCCAAAAATGTGGCGGTGTCCAGGCAAAGATAATTAACACCAGCAACAAACCGTGACCATCAATTTCATTGGTAACGGCCGTCCAACCTAACAGAGGTGGCGCTGCACCAGCTAAGCCACCAATAACAATATTTTGCGGCGTCGCCCGCTTTAAAAAGCAAGTGTAAATCAGTGCGTAACCAATCAGCGAGAAAAAGGTAAGCCACGCCGTTAGAGAATTGACGAAAAAAACCAAGGCTGCCATTCCCGACAATCCAAGAACTGCACTAAATGCTAAGGCCTGCGCATCATTAACCCGGCCCTGTGCTACAGGCCGGTTCTTGGTTCGAGTCATT
>JAJRPK010000121.1 GCA_024280785.1 Gammaproteobacteria bacterium | reverse complement strand
GAAAAATGATAAACAACGGCTCGTTCAATCCGTTGGACAGAGTTAAGCCCGCAATTTAGTGCAATTTCGCTGGCCTTACTTGACCATGGCGAAAGTGTTCCCACTCTGGGTGCGACGATAAGCTGAAAGTCAGATTTTCTGCCCGCCGGTAAATTAGGCCCATACTCTAGAAGTCTGGCTAATACTTGCTGCTGATCAGAATCAAGTGGCCCGCTCAAAGATACCGCGTGAACATACTCAGCATAAATATTGCTTAACGATACGCTGCTCAGATTGTTTTGTGTGGAGCGCTCTGCAGCCTCTTGCTCTATAGCTCGTGCTAAGGCAGCACGAATATTTTCACACAGCCGAGTTGTTTTGAAAGGCGATAAAGCCGGTGGGCCGCTAAGAGTTTTGAGCGTGAACAGAACAGTACCTCTTTAATTAAAAATATAAGAATTTCGTTAAATGGCGAGATGTTCGCTACCTGAGATCGATCTATTTTTAACCACTGACATTTAGCTCACAGCAGATAATGCTGTTGGCCAGCAAAAATAAATACCATAACTCGACTTCATTACAGCTCAATATAATAAACCGCTCTCTATAGCATGATTGGATATGCCGGTATTTTATTCGGATTAGCGATTGAGTGAAATACGCTGGCCGACTATCAGCCACCTTAATGGGGCCTGACGCGGTGTGAAAAATAACATTTTTGCATTTTCTTGATTTTTAAGGAAAATCCCCATAAATTCAGTGATATATACATAGATCAATCGACTATCGATAGTGCCATCACATCACAGTACAATCAACAAGCTAGCCAACGAGTACTCTCCTCGCCTAATATTTAAAGATGGCTAGAACCTTGTGGCTAAAGGAGCTCAGCAGAAAGGATAAACTAGACAAGAAACTTGATAATTCGCCGATACGGACGTTGGCTAATTTCAGCCTGGGTAGAATCAATTGTTAAAGCACTTTGGCGATAAAATTGTCCGTAATCGTCTGACCGCCGTCAGACGAATTCGTATGGCTCTTTTTTATACCTGTCTGGGCTTTGTTTCATTATTAATACTGTCGACTACAGATTTTGCTCTGACTCTTCTCGCCCCTCCCGAGATTGAAGCAAAAAACCAAGTTCCTATCGCCGAGCAGCAAGGTATCTTACGAGTAGTTACTCGTATCAGTCCCAATACTTACTTTGAAAGTGATGAAGGTCCCAGTGGTTTTGAATACGCGTTATTAGAACGGTTCGCGCGATCGATAAATAAAGAATTAGAAATAATAACCACCGATTCACATGCAAATTTATTTCGCCTTTTAGACCGTAACGAAGCGCATTTCGCATCAGCCGGACTTACAGTAACCGAAGAACGCAGCCGTCATTATATTTTTTCAACGCCGTATTTACAAAGCCAACCTATCGTCGTTTATCGCGTTGGCAATAGCAAGCCACGAAAAATCAAAGATCTAATCGGCAAAGTTATTGTTGTCACTGCCGACAGCAGCCATTCAGCATTGCTAGAAGACCTTCGCAACAAATACCCCAATATTCAATGGAGAGAAATACGCAATATAGACTATATTGATGTGTTAGGAAGAGTTGAAAATGGAAATATAGATTACACCGTAATCGACTCAACCGAATTTATGCTTCACCGTGGATTCTTTCCACGGGTGAAAAAGGCTTTCTCGATAGGGAAACAACAGTCTTTTTCTTGGGTCATGTCAAAGTCTCATACTAACAGCGCATTATTGCTCGCGGCCAATCGATTTATCACGGGTATCAAAGCTGATGGAACACTCGCTAAGCTAGAAGAACAATATTACGGCCAAGCCGCCCATATTAGTCAAGTATCGGCCAATGAATTCGCCAAAAACATCAATAATCAATTACCTTTGTATATCGACAATATAAAAGCTGTGGCCGAAGAATTTGAGATGGATTGGCGTTTGTTAGCAGCCATCAGCTATCAGGAGTCACGCTGGAATCCTCTGGCAAGATCCCGAACAGGCGTCCGGGGGCTAATGATGCTTACACTACCAACGGCTAAAGAAGTGGGAGTAAGCAATCGTTTAGATCCAGACCAAAGCCTGCGCGGTGGCGCTACTTACCTAAACAACCTAATTGCCCGCCTACCAAAACGCATATTAGAACCAGACAGAAGTTGGTTTGCACTGGCAGCCTATAATGTCGGTTTTGGTCATCTAGAAGATGCTAGGGTGATTACCAGCAAGCGCGGTGGAGACCCCGACAGCTGGTATGACGTTAAACAAAGCCTTCCTTTGCTCACACAAAAGAAATGGTACAGTCAAACGCGCTACGGTTATGCACGCGGTTACGAACCCGTTCAATATGTTCAGCATATTAGACATTATCACAACGTCTTACAGTGGAAGGATATAACGCGTAACTGGCAATATGCTGAAGATATTTACGAGCCTTTGACGCCCAAAATTTTGGCTAACGATGAAGCAAGGTTCTAAACCGCTAGATTCGTTATTAATGAAATTAGTGTGATGACTTACGCTTAGCTTGAAAAAATTCTGTTAATTTATTACCACAAACTGATGACATCACCCCGCCGCGCCACTTAACTTTGTGGTTGAAAAAAATCTGATCAAAAATCTGCAGCTGCGAGGCTACAGCGCCTGCCCTTGGCTCTGTAGCCCCATAAACTAACCGCTCAATTCGCGAGTTAATCAAAGCCCCTGCGCACATTACACAAGGCTCAATAGTGACATAGAGCGTGCAGCCGGTTAACCGATAATTATCCAATGCGCAACTCGCCGCGCGAATAGCAACAATTTCAGCATGTGCAGTAGGGTCGTTAGTGGAAATCGGACAATTATAACCTTGCCCGATTAGCTGATCGTCGCGAATAACAACTGCACCCACAGGCACTTCGCCCAAACTTTCAGCTTTATTTGCAAGTTCTAACGCTCGTAGCATCCAGCGTGTATCTATATCGGTGAGATCAGACATTATCAACTCAAACACAGTAATCAAATTTATATAAATGGAGACATTTACATGAAGAACTTTAATACTAGCTAGCCGCTACAAACAATAGATGTATAAAGTTGGCCTATAAAACTATCGATAATGTATCTCACTGCGCCGTCGATAATGCTTACGGTATTCATCAAATACAATAGGAATATCCACCTCGTTGGACTCATCGACTCGGCTGCGAAATCTTTGCGACTCCTGCGCAGCACTGTATAACGCGGATAAATGTAAGCGGTACTCCATTAACGAATCAAAACTTGCCAAGTCTCTACCCTTAGAAAACTGCAACTCAGTCGGTACCTGAGCATGAAAGAAGCGTGCAGCCGCATCGACTACCATAATTGACCCTTTTCGCTTACCCTGCTCGCTGTAACCCGCGACATGAGGAGTAGATAGCATAACTTCATTAACTAGTCTTACGTTGATATTGGGTTCATTTTCCCAAACATCTAACACGACAGACAAATCTGACCCTGCGACTAATAAACGGTGTAAAGCATTATTATCAATAACACTGCCTCTACTTGTGTTAATAAGTAAAGCCGCAGGGTTAAGGTTTTTTAGTGTTTCCGAATCCAACAGATGAAAAGTTCGATAAGGCCCCGTACGCAATTCAGGAACATGAAAAGTAACGACATCGCAAGACAACACAGCATCTGGATCTTCCACCGAGCCTTCGGGTTGATCACCTAAAAATGGGTCGTACACGCGGTACGAGATACCAAATTGACGCAAGCACGACGATAAGCGTGAACCAACGTTGCCATGACCAACGATGCCAATAGTAACCTTTCCTAATTGGGCATCGGTGAATTGATCCAAAATCGCTGACATAACGTAATCCACTACAGCGTTGGCGTTACAACCAGGCGCGTGAGCAAAACCGATGCCTTTTCGCTGCAGGTAGCTGGTATCAACATGATCAACCCCTATGGTTGCCGTACCGACAAACTTCACCCTAGTGCCGGCTAAAAGCTGTTGGTCTACTTGAGTAACGGAGCGAACCAATAACAAATCGACGTTTTTCAAATCGTCAGAATTAATTTGACGTCCAGCAATCCGCGCAATATCACACCACTCTTGGCAGAGGAAATCCAAGTCGGGAATATTTTCATCGGCTAATAGTTTTATCCTCGTCATTCATTTGCCTGTTATAGTAAATTGACATAGTAAGTTAACAAAGCACTATAAAACTGCTGACCGCGTTGTGGTAGTCCATGATTGCTGTAATAAGCAAGCTGAGTGTTCACTTCATCTGAAAAGTTGTCTAGATCAATAGTCTCCAAGGACAAATTATCTACACTAAGATGGAACGGGTAGTTAGCTGCCGAAGAAAATAACTTTTCTAATGCTTGGGGTTTAACTTCTACCTTTTCAAATAGTTTTTGTTGTTGTTGAGTTCTACCATCAGGAGTATACCAGTAACCGTAATCGACTCGGTCTCGCCTTTCAGTACCGGCGATGCACCAATGTGCAATTTCATGCAAAGCACTGGAAAAATAATCTTCTCGATAAAAAATGACATTGTCATCACTTGACGTTTGAGCCGGTCGATAAAGAGGTTCTGCGACGCCTCCGCAAAGGCGAGTTTTATACTCATAATAAAAAACTTGATTATAAATACTCTCTAAAGATTTTGCTTTGTGCTGCATGGTGGATTGCATCTTGAACTGTATCGTGGATTGCATGATGGGGAAATTAATTATGGCACTGCGCGTTCAACAGTAAACACAATAACACTAAACGCTATAATCATAAAATATTTTCCTTCAAAAACAGCACCTTAGCACAAAATAAAATAAACAAACAAAAGAGAAATAATTCCATTTTAAGCAGCTATACTTCAAGAAAGTGCAAGTAGAAACATATTTTACGACCCGTTAAACAAAAAACGTGTAGCGAATTTTAGGTTGTTTATAGACGTATTTGAACTAACTATCTAGCCCTGTTCCTGTTATAGGCTATAGAGTGCTCTCTACGATTAGGAATAAATCTAAAATTGCGCCAGAGGTAATTCACTGATGCAATCAGACTCTACAACTCAGGGCGATAATAACAACGTCATTAATCTGTTTACCGGTACTGCTCATTCAGAACAGCATGTTGCACCGGCTTTACAAATTTGTCCAGAAGCCAGTGGCTTGAGCATGCTGTATTCTAATCAAGAAAATCCCGACAGACTAATTGCAGTACCCATTATGTGCTGGGCCTTAAAACCTAACGGTGACGTAGTTGGTATGGTGCCGTGGATAAATGAAATAACGGATTGCCATAATATCGACAAGCAACTTAATGTTTGCTGGGAAGGTTATTACTGCGAGAAAAAAGACGACATTTTCTTTGAACCACCCGAGATGATTGTTGCACAACTAGCTGTTAGCGCCCGTTTTTGTGATTCGATGCCAGAACAATCCACATATCCTTCGACTGAGTCAAAGTCTCTAAACGCGATTTTGGCAACCAACAGCAATGGAAGCATAGAGCCCGAACACCGTGTAATAGAAGAGTTGGATATCATACAAGAGATTCCCGACCTTGTGGGAACGCATGCCCTGCTACTCAGTGATGATCAGTTGTCGCTAACACTTACCCCTGTAGTTAGTTGGATTCTTGACAGCCGAGGCCAGCTACACGGAACTTTAGTCGATGAGAATCTTATCGAACAAATACCGGCTCTCCCCGGAGATGACTGCTTGTATTCTGCCATCAGCAATCCCAATTTTCGTTGTTTCTTTCAACGCGATATAGCAGAAAATATTCGCCAACAAGATTCGGAAACCATGCAAGCGGTTGAACAATTACTTGCCAGTGCCAATTAAAAGCACTGCCGATATAACTATTTTTTTTTAATCCAATATGTGTAGACTTTCTCCTCTAATTCCCAATGCAATAGAGGGTGTTTTAAAAAATCGCAAAAACGTAATATATCTCTTTCGGTAGAAGGATCAGTGGCACAAACTTTTATAACATCGCCAGATTCTAACTGTCCAATTTTGTTGTGTAACATCATCACCGGCTCTGGACATAGCAAGCCAGTCGCATCCAATACATGATATTCACTATCTTTTATTAATTGCGGATCAAATGACCCCGTCGTCTTATTCACTATCTTTAATCATCAGAATTTAATTTACTCAACTCTCGCTCATTGACCATTTGACATCGTTCTAAGACAGGGTCAAAGATAATAACGACTTTAGCCGCTACTAACATTGACTTGGCTTTTGCGATTTTTGAATCCATTGCTAGTTCGACAACACCGTAGTCTGTGCCCTCACGACTTATATACTCCTCTAAAATACCGTTCAATGCTTCTTCTGATAGACGCTCGTAGGGAACAATGACGAATTTTTCGGTATTTTCTTTAACGGCACGATTTCCCTCACCCATATCTACACCAGACAGCTCATCGCCAGTACTGTTTATTTCCGTTCTGCTCACCACAACATGCTTACCTCTTTGACGTTATCCGCTGTACTAAAACCATACTACATCGGCATACTATAATATCAAAACACAATCTTACTACCATCACATTATTAACGTTGTTCTATAATATCAAATTCTTTAATGTCGATACTTCTTCCTTAGTGAAGTGCCACCTAAGTAAAGTACCCCCTAAGCAATTGATTGATACAATAGTTAGTACAACAGCTAATACAACAGTCGATACAAGAAAGGCAAACTCTATGAACAGCTCTATCATTTGTACATTTGTCGGGCCGGATAAGCCGGGGTTGATCGAAGGCCTGGCACAAGTTGTTAAGCAATGTCACGGTAATTGGCTTGAAAGTAGTATGGCGCAGTTAGCTGGTCAATTTGCAGGAATTGTTCGAATTGATATAGATAGTAATAAACTGTCGTCACTAACAGAGCAACTCAAACGTCTTGAATCTAAAGGCTTGCTGGTCCAGATACAGCAAGGGGATCCTGACAAGCGGAACGTTCGTAGTCCTAAGCTGGATATCGGCTCTCAATTATCGCTGCTTGTCGTTGGTAATGATCGCCCGGGCATAATCCATGAAGTATCGCAAGCCTTGGCTTCGGCGGGGCTTAATGTCACTAAAATGGCTACGCACTTGAGTAGTGCTCCCATGAGCGGGGATATTTTGTTTCACGCTGAAATTGTGCTGGAAAATCCTGACTCTAAACCTGTTGAAGAACTGGAGAGTCGTTTGGATATGATTGCTGAGCAGCTTTCGATTGAAATTGACTTAGATGTTTCGGGTCAGGCTTGAAGTGGTGGTGAGTCGCTACCGAAGCGGGTTACGAATTTAGATTCGAAGTGATGTACTTCGATTGATGGTGAGTTGTCGGGGTCGCCCGACAGCGAGGCACTTTTTCTACAGCAAAAAAGTACCCAAAATGCCGTAAGCGTTCCGTCGCTTAAGCGCGGGAAGCTTGGGAGTATGCTTATTTGTGGGCACCTACACCGCGTGTTTGACGTCGTTTCACTAACCTTTGAGAACGGTAGTTTCGTTGACGCTGGGAGCTAGTCTGGGGCGGCTCATTGATGGGGGCTCAAATGAGTTGGGTAAAGGAAGTGAAGGTTGTTAAAACT
>JAJRPK010000120.1 GCA_024280785.1 Gammaproteobacteria bacterium | reverse complement strand
GGGGCTCAATACTCGTAACGATGACGCGCTCTCGGCGAGAGGCGCGCTATTAGATGCGGCAAGACATTGCTTGCAAACTCGAGGGATAAGCTCGACAAAAATTGAGCATATCGTCGCTCAGGCGAAAGTTTCCAGGCGTACTTTTTATCACTATTTTGAAAACAAAAAATCGGTTATTCAGGCCGTTGTGGAGGCGCAATCTAAAGACTTTTTAGATGAGATTCGTGCCAACGTAAAATACCGTAAACCGTTTTGCAACTATTTAGTTCGGTGCCTGCTGTACATTATCGAGCACAGCCCAGATGCGCCTCACTATGATTTAATTTTTGGTAATCAGCCAAAGAGTGGCGCTAGTCAATTTTATCGAACATCAGAGGTGATTCAACAGTCCTGGATAGAATTTTTAAATCCTTATTACCATCAGGCACTCATTGATAATGAAATAGATCCTGCTATTTCATTGAAAAAAATTGAGAGCTGGATGGGGCGTATCAGTTTGTCGTACCTGCAATACCCAGAACGACCCTTTCAGAAAAACGCTGTAAAAAAAGATATAGAGATGTTTTTTATCAAAGGAATTCAAAGCCGCTGATCGCGATAGTTAAATAATGTTTAGCCGTGTTTATCTGCTGCTGTTGACGGCGGATGTTGTAAGATATATTGAAGATCGCGGAATGACATAGCGGATTGAAATAGCGGGAGGAGTTTGCGAGCTCTAGCTCTTTACTAGCGAAGTAGAAATACTTTCGGCAGTGACTTTTAGCTGTTCCAAGGCGCCGCTGATATCGACGGCGTGCGAACCATCAATGTGTTCTAAAAAAGGACAGACTAAGGCGGCAATCATTTCTCCCTTAGCGTCGAAGACGGGATAGCCAATATCTTTAACGGCTTGGAACTGCTGGCTTTTAATTCGCTCATAGCCTTGTGATTTTACCCGTTCTGTCATACTCGTCAATTTGGGATTAGTGATGAACTTTCTAACTCCGGAAGAAAGCCCGCTGATCATCTCTTCTTGTTCTTCTGCATTGGCATAGGCTAAAAGCAAATGACCTGAGCAATTTTCCCATAGGTTTGTTTTCGATCCTAGCCGTACACTGAATCCACGATCGGCAGGACTATCTTGCTGGGCAACGATAATCCCGCAATGGTCGTAGTAAGTAACGAGTTGGCAAGATTGTTCAACGCGACGAGTGAATGAATCCATTTCTGGCATTGCGGCGCTTGCTAATTTTTTCACTCTTGGATGTCGATGAGAGAGCTCAAAAATTTTTAGTGTTAAAACGTAGGTTTCGGTGTTGGGTATTAAGGAGACATACCCACGTTGGTTAAGGATGACAAGCATCCGAAAAATATGGCCGGGCGAGCGGTTGAGTTTGTCGCCAATCTCCTTGAGCGAGAGTGCGCTGGTTTCGTTTGACATCAATTCCAGGATATCTAAACCTTTGGATAGTGCAGGCGCAGCGTATTGTCGTTTGACAGTTTTTTTTGTATTGCTTTGAACGTTAGGCATAGGGCATGGATTTTACCGTAAAAAAATTTCGTCGATTGACCATTCAGTTCAACTTGCAAAAAATTGCCAGTCTACAAGCCTCCGCGTGTAACGGGCTAAAGAATTTATTTCGCTGGTGTGGATTTTCTATCTGAAGCGTTGCCAACCCACAAAGATGCTCCGAGTTTGATTTTGCTTGCTAATTCGCTCAATTTTTCTGTTGGAATCGTCGAAGTGATGATTCTACGCTGGGTGTGACAAAGAATTCTGGCAACAGCGATGGGGGTGGTTAGCTCCAATTTTAGAACGTTCAAATGTAATAATTAGTAAGAATGGGCTGTATGTGACGTTTTTTGGACCCCAAGGTGATAGTGCTCACTACGAAATGGTTATTATATGTGCTATTTTTAATGCTCAAGATGCATCTACAGTTTTAAATTATTTTAAATAAAAATGCTTACACACACTCTTCTGCCATGGCTCTGCCTCTCTATGACTGTTTGCTTGCTTGCAAGCAGCCATGTTCGTGCAGCGATTAGCGCTCCAAATTGTCAATTCGAGAGCTTTGAAGGCAACGGGATATTAACTAATTTTGCCATTAACAATGGCTCGGCGCTACCCGATATCGGTAAAGCTTCTGGCCGGTATCGTGCGAACTTGGAGGACAATTCTGACAATATTACTTTACATTTTAATAGCAGTCAGGGCCGATTAGATGCTTGGTTAACACGGTTTCCATTTGAGTATACGGCGCGTAATATTGGTATAGGAACGCAGCAGGATTCTCAACAAACGCACCCATATACTAACAATGCCTTTAACTTTGCCGGTGTTCAAGTTCATGTAGCCGATTTAAATTCAGCGAACTCTTCGCATATTGTTGTCGGTCATCGTGGAAACTCGGCCTCGTATACTGTAGAGGGGAAAAATACCGTTGACGGGGTTTCGTCGGTTAACGATATAGGGAGCAATATGGTACCTGATGCACGGGCAGATATTAGAATTGTTGGCAGTGCTAGCGGTACACTGGTGGTGTATTGGCAGCTGCCTAATCTCAATTATAGTGTCGACCCGGATAATTGGATTCTTTATAACGGTACCGGTCAGTTACCCGGTGCCGCGCCTGTGTATGGTCCTGCAGGGTCGAATGTTTACATTGGATTAATCACCTATGCATATGGCAGTACGGGCATACCCTTCGTCGGTACTGTCGACAGTGTGAACTTGGTTGAATTTTCTGAAGACTCATCCTGCGCCATTAGTTCGGTAGACGTACCGCTGCTTGGCGGGCTTGGTATCGTAGCCTTGGGCGTACTTTTCGGACTGGCCGGAAGGCATGCATTCCTTCGTTAGTCAATTCAGAATCTGCGCGGGGATATTTTTAGCGACAATCCTTGTAATCGGTTCTCCATCACAAACGGATACCATAGTGCAGGCTTGGCCAATTCAAATTCTTCGATTCTTTCAACGAATACGGCTAATGCTTCTTCTATCGTGCAGCGTGCTATAGCTTGGCCTATACAGAAATGTGCTCCTAAGCCAAAAGTCAGTGACCATGTGTCGGGGTTTCGGCTGATGTCAAACTTTTGTGGATTGTTCCAGCGTGAGGGGTCGCGGTTTGGAGCACCAAAGGGAATAGAAATGGTATCTCCTGTTTTAAATGACAAACCAAATGCGTCAAAATCATGAGAAGCTTTTTGCGGCAGCTCTACAATACCTGGCCGCAAGCGCAAAGTTTCTTCGCAGACACCTTTTTTCCAGCGTTCAGTATCCGAACGAAATAGCTTAGCCTGATCCGGGGCAGTTGCCAATTCTAACAAGCCAGAGGCGACAGCGCCGCCAGTCGTTCCTCCAGAGCCAAATACCGTTGAAAATAAAGTGATTAATTCGGCGTGGCTTAGTTTGCCGCCTTCATCTTCGGCATTGAGTAAACTCGTAAGAAAATCATCGCGTGGGTTTTTGCGCCGCGACTCATACAAAGCTGCGACGTGGTCCATGACTTGCTGGATGCATCGATTGCCATTGTCACGCATTTTGGCGGTAACTTTTGGTCCGAAACAATCGGGAATTCGTGCTCCGGCTAACGGTTTTTCTGAACCGCTGACTTCCTCGCTGCTTATTTGCAGGAAGTCCATCATGACTAAGCGGGGGATTGCAGCAGCAAATCGGTTGATGGCATTAAGTGTGGATTCGCCTTTGGGAAAGCTGTCGATCAGTCGATTGGCGTGCTGGCGGATCATTGCTCGCATCGGCTCAATGCTGCGTTTTGAAAGGGCTCCCGATACCAACTTTCGTATGCGCAGATGATCGGCACCTTCCATTATTCCCAGTGCATGACTTCGCCAAGTATGGAGCGAATCGCCCGCTTTGAACCCACGAATTTCTAAGCGTTCTATTCCTTCGTTAATAAAGTCATGGCCTTTTATTGCCCACTCTGCATCGTCCCAGCGTAATACTGCCAGCTCTCCGGTATCAGTATAGAGTGTACGGTATTTGCCTCTTAGCTCGGCTAAAATGGGGTAGGGGTCTTGCCAATAGGCGGGGTCGCTAACAGGGATAAGAGGAGGCTTGTTTTTACTGCTCGTCCTTAATGTTGCCATTATCAACTTGTCCGCTTAGAGGGCTGGTTTTGTCGGGTGGTTTTAATCTCGATTAACTTTAAAGTTGGCTTTTTTTGCATCCCAGGTATTACTGCTTATGCCCTTGTCACGCAGTTTGTATTTTTGAATTTTACCGTTCGGAGTGGTGGGAAATTCTTGTACAAACTCAATATATCGTGGGACAAAAAAATAAGGGGCATTATCATTAACAAAGCGAGCGAGCTTTTCTGCGCTAATACTTTGTCCCTCATTCAGTATAACCGCGGCCATTATTTCGGCCTCGGACTTAAGTTCTTCGCTAGTGATTCCGAATATCGCAATATCGGCAATGGCAGGATGCTTGCGCATAACACCTTCGACCTGTACTGATGAGATGTTGCGGCCTTTATAACGAATAAAATCAGCTTTTCGATCGGCAAAGAAATAATCGCCATCCTTATCCTTTCGTCCTAAATCACCTGTATGGTGCCAGAGGTTCCGTAACGTGCGATTAGTGGTTTCCGGGTCGTTAAAATAGCCGTTAAATATTGCATAAGGTTTGCGTGGTCTGACACACAGTTCCCCGACCTCTCCTTGAGGAGTGGGTTGGTCGTCATCATCGAGTAATGTTACTTCAACAGTTGGGGCTTCTACGCCAAGGCAGTTGGCTTTACGGCCCAGTTTCCCGGATAGCGGGGGAACCATTGTCACCATGGCTTCACTTTGGCCGTAACTATGGCTATGGATTGTTTGCATGCCAAAGCGTTTTTTAAAGGGATCTATTAAGTCTTCAGGGATAGGCACCATCATCGCGTGGCGTAGAGTGTTATCACTGTCGTCATTTTGTTCTGCTAAGTTCCATATAAATATGGCCATGCTGCCAAGGGTCATAGTGTGGGTGGCATTAAAAAATCGAATGCGTTGCCAAAAGTTGCCCACAGAAAAATGGTCGTCAAAGGCTAATGTGACACCCGCGTAGTGGGCACGAAAAATATTCGCAGTCCAAGCGGCGGCGTTGTACAACGGTAGGCAGTTATACACTACATCCCCGGGCTGAAAGTCGGCGCTGGCACAGGAAGATTCGGCGGAGGTTATCCAGTTGCTATGGCTGAGCATAACGCCCTTGGATCGGCCTGTAGTACCAGAGGTCCACGTCACCGCAGCAGTGTCTCCGTAATAAATTGCTTCGTTGAGGTATTCTTTGCAGGAGTACTTTTCCAAATTCGACAGGGCAGAAACTTCTGCATCGTTAAGGCTATGAGCGTCGTTGGTATCAAGGCCATGAACGACGATAGAATCAAATCCGGTGCTTGGGAGCTCTTGTACTTTTTTAAAGTACTTGGCATCGGTAAGTAAAACTTTTGCCAGGCTGTCGGTAAAGGTCGATGATAACCATTCACCACGATAATCAGTGTTGACAGGAACCCAGATGGCTCCTAATTTTGACAGTCCGTAGACCGCAAAAATAAATTCCGGACAGCTCTCCATCAGAATACAGACAGTATCGTTGTGTTTAACACCTAAAGCAGAAAATCCTGCGGCATAGGAATTTGCACGATCGTTTAACTCTCGATAGCTGTATCGTGAGTTGCCGGTTATTATTGCTGTGATATTGGGGACAGAGTTGGCTTGTAAGCGAATTATGTTCCCTAACGTTCGCTGTTGTCCGCCTTGCAAATCTAATTGATTCATTATTTTTATACTGTAGTAGTGATTAAATTGTAGTGATGAATCGCGTGGCATCCATGCCTCAGATGCTTTTCTGGGGATAAACACCGGTATTGCGCTTAAGCAAGCGCCATTTGCTCATGAACTTGTATTTCTGATCTGTCAAACGGCATAGAACTGCGAAGCCCATTTTCGAAATTTAGTAATGGGGCCGTCACCATCGCAAAAATTGGGATTTTCCCGGTACACTTTATTCTCCCAGATGGGGATGTCTTGGGTGAGTTGTCGGTTAACCTCTTTGTAAAAGGCTTGGCCAATGCGATCCGTTTTTGCGTCTTTATCGGGGTTATGGTACCAGACGTGAAAATGCTGCTCTATAGTGTCATCGTCGATGGGAGCATTGGTGGTTAGCATCATCATCTTAATTAAAGTGTTATATCTAACGGTCGACCAACCAAAGCCTAGAGTGGTTGTATCCAGTGTGCCATCAACAGGGCCTTTTGAGCTGGGAAATTTTTGCGTGCTGCGCATTATCATGCTCGGCCCTTCAAATTTAAAAACGTCGTAATGTGCTGCGCCGGGGTGCTGGTGGATGGTTTCAAAATGTGGTGCATCAGCCGTATTTTCTGACATTTCTTGCAGGCAAGTTTTTATTGTGTGAGCTTTACTTAATGGCCCTATCCAATCGTTGTCTTCACACTCGGGAATAGGCGGTAGGTCCCATTTAGGGGCTTCGTCTTGAGGATGATACCAAGCCATCAGAACGCCGTAATATTCTTGTAGCGGGTAGGTTTTAAGGCAGGCACTTTTGTTCAAATTCTCGGCGTAGTCAATTTCTGCTACGTTGCCATCGCCATCAAAGCGCCAGTGATGAAAAGGGCATTGAATCAAATCACCTTTAACTATCCCACCGACAGCAAGATTCGCACCCATATGAGGACAATAAGTGTCTTGCAAATGAGCGGTGCCGTTATCATCACGCCATAGCACCAGGTCTTGACCGAAATAGCGGACTTGGGTTACGTCACCGCTGACTAGTTCACTACTGTATCCCACTTGAAACCAGCCGTATGGCAAAGGAAAGGGAAAGCGACTCATGATGTATCCTCGTAATATATGTCAAAATATGACTTAATATAGGACTCAAAGTACGCAATAACATCGACTAAGTCAATAATAAAACATTGCAACATAACTTTTTTATCTATAGTTATAAATTTTAGTTATAAATTTTAATTTGGAGCAAAAAAGTATTGGCATTAAGCGATTATCCTGTTATTCATTGCTAAAGGATGGCTAGGATAGTTTGAATTTTTCGCTCGCTTTTATCGCTAAGACCTATTCATCATCATTCATAAAAGGGTAAAAAAATGACAGTTGAAGACAACAAGCTTACGGCACTAAGAATGATTGAGCAGATTGGCAAAGGTATTCTCGATGAATCTCTTATAACGTCAGACATATGTTGGTGGGTACCGGGGATGGGCATCGTTCCCAAACAGAAATTTCTTGAGATAATGAGTGCCTTTGGTTCTCTTACCAAAGGGGACTGTCAAATGACTGTTAAAGGCATAACAGCAGAAGACGACCGAGTGGCCATAGAGGCAGAGTCTTATGCCGATCTGATCAATGGAGAGACTTACCAAAACACCTACCACTTTTTATTCTTGTTCGAAAACGGGAAAATAAAAATGGCAAAAGAATACAATGACTCCCGCTATGCTGCAGAAGTGTTGGCGGCGGCTGGGGGGCTGGGTTAATCTTCGTTGCTATCCTTCAAGCTATACACCACTAGGGTATCGCTGAGTAGTTCGCCGACTTTATCTGGCCCTTTGGCGGCATAGGCAAGGGGGCCATGCCCACCTGCTGCAATAGCAATATACTGCTTGCCTGTTTTGGAGAGCCGATAGCTCATCGGGGTAGCTTGCGCCGGTGCTGGCAGTGTTGCTTGCCATCTCAAATCTCCCGATTCCGTATCAAAAGCACGAATATAACCATCGAGTGTCGCGGCAACAAAAACTAATTGACTGGCTGTCTGTAAAGTACCGCCAGTATTAGGCGTACCCCAGTTGAAAAAGCCGCCGACGCCAAAAGGTGCTAACTTTTTTAAATTGCCCAAGGGTTTTTCCCACAAGGTCTCTCCGGTGTCTAAATTAATCGCCGTAAGAACTCCCCACGGTGGAGCAGTACAGGGTGTATTGTGTTCAGATAGAAAGCCACCACGAATAACGACGTAGGGCGTTCCTTCCTGCGGGCTGGATCCAACCATGTCGCTACCGTCTAACTTACCCGCTTGCTCTCGGGGAACAAGTTTTACTGTGTAGGGAACCCGCATAGAATTGACTAAAAGAATATTACTTTGTGGATTGACCGAGACCGAGCCCCAATTGACGCCGCCGCCAAGACCTGGCCACAGCAGAGCGAATTCATCGGGAGAAGGAGGGGTAAACATTCCTTGATAATCATACTTATTAAATTGTTCTATACATTTGCCTCTGTCGCCAGGGTAAATACCCCAAATATCATCTTCAGTAATAATTTCTTTTTGTAGAGGTTTGGGTAGCGTAGGAAAGGGCTGGGTCGGAGCCGTGTATTCGCCGGTCACCCGAGTCTGTGGTACGGGGCGTTCTTCAACGGCAAACAATGGCTCGCCCGTTTCTCGATTGAGTAGAAAAATGTGGCCCATTTTGGTAGCAATGATAACGCCGGGTGTTTCCCCGTGTTGTTCAAACGTGACGGGCTGAGCGGCGATATCCCAATCCCAAATATCGTGGTGTACTGCCTGAAAGTTCCATATTCGTTTGCCAGTCATGGCATCTACCGCAATGACTGAGGTGCCGTAATGGTCCATGTTGCCTCGTTCTTTGCCGCCGTAATGATCGGGTTGGGAGTTACCTGTAGGTAGGTAGACAATCCCACGTTGGGCGTCCACAGAAATGTTTCCCCAGGTATTTGGTGTTGCACGGGTAAAGATGGCGCCAGCTTTAGCCTGCTCTGCGGTGATAGCAACAGAGTCGGGGGGAACAGGATCGTAGGCCCAGCGTAATTCGCCGGTTCTAACATCGAAAGCACGGACGACTCCCGAAGGTGCGTCTACGCGTTGGCCATCCTGCACGTAAGCACCAGTAATCACAAGGTCGTTGATAATGGCAGGTGCCGAGGTTACGTAATACTCCCCGGCTCGAACATCACCCAAGTTGTCGAGTAAGTTAACTGCGCCGTTGACACCAAAATCCTTACAGACGTTTCCGCTCTTTGCATCAATAGCAATCAATCTTGCATCTAATGTGCCGGTGAGAATTCTGGATGAGCAGCTACGATTACTGTCTTGCTGACTATTATCTTGCTGGTTATTGTCTTGCTGAAAACTGCCGTACTGAGGATCTTGCCAATAGCTAACCCCTCGACAGCTGGGCGTATACACTCCCGTTAGGTCAATGGCAGGATCATAGATCCACAGCTCGGCGCCGGTTTCCGGGTCCAGAGATATAACACGATTAAACGGCGTACAGAAGTACATAGCACCGTCAACGACTATGGGTGTGGCTTGAAAGGCGGTGGGGCCGTGTTTTAAATTGCCGTTCGAGACATCGCCCGTGTGATAAGTCCACGCGACCTTGAGTTGATCAACATTGTCGTTAGTAATTTGCGTTAGTGGAGAGAATCGCTGACCTCCCGGGTGGCCACCAATGGATGGCCAATCGGCAATCGGGCCAGAGTAGTCGATAGGGTTTGGTTTTCCGCTGCAGCTAATAAGGAGCACTGAAATTAAAACTATTTTTGCCGTTAACAAAAGGGCGGAGGTGAAAAACTTTGGCATAAAATAATTCTCTTCGTGTGCTATTTGAATATATTGGGTGCATTGCCAGTGTCGTATAGCCAGTGACGTATAGCCAGTGAGATATTGCAATAGATATTTTAGTACTGGTAAATGTGTTCTGATAAATCAGCTTCGTTTAACCCGTTTATACCGACAAGCCCAGCGAAATCAGAAATCGGGGCGGGCTCAGCGAGTGGGTCGATCGTTATCTCGTACATTAGCTTAGCGTTAGCATCAGAACTGGCTTTGATTAACTTCACTGTCGCTCGGGGATTAATGGATTGAATGGCTTCTTGTAGTCCTAGAGTATTCCCTTGCCATAACCCAGTAAGCATTCCCGCCAGCTCACCATCGTTAACCGCTTCGCATTCATTAATCCAGAATTTGCCATGAAATTCGTCGACAAGCTCCACTCCAATTTTTACATACTCGGGAACAAAATGGTGATCCAGCTGTAAAAGTTTAAGAATGGCGGTCATATCATCGCCCTCAATAGCAAATAATTTACGCAGACGGGTTTGGTATATAGGAGCCATCGCCGCCCAGTGTTCCGAGAGTAGGCCGGAAATCGCATCTTTACCCAGGTGTTTTTCCAGTCCGTGATAGCACGCACGTTGGAGTAAATGCACGTCTAAGGCAAATTCCTTAACTTGTAACTGTAAGGTTTTTTTGCATAGGTCTTCAAGTTTGAAATCGCGCTTGAATTCGCCAGAGTAATCTATCATCCCGCCATCATCTTCAGACGCAGCACCATTCTCTTGCATAGGGCGTGTGTCGGAAAACTCGAATTTGCTTGCACGAGATTGACGCACAATTTCGGTTACTTCGTTCTCTTCTACCAAGCCGATATCATTCTCGATTTTTACCGTCCATCGACATGGGCCCTCAGCGGGGATTTCTTTTCCGTGAGGAGGCCGAAAAATGGGAATGCAGCGGGCGGCGGCATTAACGGCCATGACAGTAGCGTCGAAAGTCGGGTCTTCCATGTGAACACAAATTTGGGTTTCGGATTCTTTGTCGCCTTTGGTCAGCGCTCGTACGTGATTGTAAGCACCACAGGAGGTGAGCCAAAAATAACCTAAGTCGTGAGATCGCACGTCAAAGTGAAACTTGAGCCACATATGCGGCGCGCCGATATCCAATTGAAACCCTTTCATGATGACGTCGACTCCGTCACCGTTTATGTTGTGCAGCATTCGATTGCGCAGATTGTAAATGGGACTCGCGCCCATCCACTCGTCAATCGCAACATCTGTAATAGTTTTCATGGTTCCCTGACTGCCAATTATGGGCATAATTGCGCGGTCATGTACTTGGTTGAACAGCATGATTTCACGACCAAAGCGGGCGAGAATTTTTTTGTCCAGCATATTCCAGCTAAAGTCGGGGCGCAGCGGGCCGCTATAATCTTTCATCGAGTGCTTGGTCCTGTGTGAAGTATCTGTTGCGCAGTTAATGTTCGTGAGCCCGATATAAAACCATCGGGTTGCAATGTTTATTATGATAGGATGCACGATAATTTGATAAAAAGCGAGTTAATAAACATGTGGGATCACGAGGTAGACGTCGTCGTCGTCGGCAGTGGAGCGGGAGCACTAACCGCGGCTTGTCGTGCGGCAGACGTTAACGGCGAGGTGCTGATTGTAGAGAAAGCTAATTACTACGGCGGCGCTTCTGCCAGTT
>JAJRPK010000119.1 GCA_024280785.1 Gammaproteobacteria bacterium | reverse complement strand
TGATGTCCCCAAACAATATAAAGGGTGCAGCGATGAAGTCAAAGAAACCTTGCTCAATGGCCATGTACCTGCCACGAAATAGTAGGGTGGTATGACCGTGTTGGGATTGTTGTAGCTGATGCAGTTCATTGAGGCTGATGGCTCCAAAATTACTGATACCGCGTAGGAATATATCGCCTTCTTCGCCGATGGCATCAATAGGCCCAAGACTGGCGTCGATATGGTGAGCCCATTCGTGCAAAATCACATCAGATAATGCTGCAGTATTATGACGGATTCCCTCGTCGATAAGAATTAGCCCACCGCCTTCGGCAGCATAAGCACCGCTAGCACCTTCAAGTAAGCTTGTCGGTACAAAGGAAATGGTGCGGGCCAGCGGTAATTGACCGAGGGTTGCTTTTTGTGTAAGTTCGCGGGCGTTATGCGCATCAAGCTTGTTGCCAAAGCTCTGGTGTAGAACTTCGGTGAAGGATTTTGGGTCGATTGTTGCGAATTTGCTGATACGTTTGCGCGTCTCTATCGTGGCGAGCTCAATCTCGTTTAACGCTGTTGATGAGACGGTGCTGTTTTGATATTGGGAAAACAGAAGGGAAGACGTCAGCAGTCCCGAACCTGCGAGCACAAGTAGCGTTAACAGGCCAATAGCAAGCCAGGAATTGAGTGGGGTGTTGTTACCCATATGATTATTCACCTGCATTCTCAAGGCCTCCTTTTAGCGTATTACTGGAGTAACTGGTGTGTAGGTCAAAAAGGACGGCAAGTGCCAGCCTGTATTTTTCTTCGCCAGGCTCAAAGTAAGCAGAGATAAAGGCGGTTGGCAGGTTAATCGGGTCAATGAAAATAACATTTTTATCGATGACCATATAGGGGGTCATGCCGGCACGAACATCCTGCGGCAGTAAGAATAATTCCTGCGCGGATTGCGGGTTATTTTTCGGTAGCAGAGTGCTTAGTTTATCTGGGGATGTGGCCGATAATGAGCCTTGCAATGCTTCGATCCCATTTGCGTAATTAACCGGGGCCGAGTGGGAGCGAGCATCACTGACCCACTGGAGTAAAGCAAAGATTCGATTTTCAGCAATTGAGATGCTTTGTTGCTCGGTTTCTGCATTGATGCGCAGGTGTATTGTCGTCCGCTCGAAAGGGGGGTATCGATCTTCGAAGCTATTAGTGAACGTCTGTGCTGCGTTGACTATTTTGACTTCAAAGAGTGTGCCAGCTTCGCTTCCTGGTAGTGTATCGCTGGCGAGTGAGTCACGATTTTCGATAAATGCGCGTCCGGTGACAGGCCAGGCTTTGATTAAATTGAAATCGATTGTTGTTGTGGTATCGATTACAGCGGCAGCATCACTTGTCGCAGAGATTTCCCACTGGGTCATCAGCGCAAGGTCAAAATACGGATTGTAGTAGGCAATGATTGGGCTATCGCTGAGCGCATGGCCGAATATGGGGAATGATCCTGCTAATAAGTATGACCAAATGTACGGGTAGCTTTGTGAGACTTCGCCATCCAATAGCCCTTGTATTGCCCCAGGTTTGACCTGCTGAAGCTGGCTGATATCGGCTGCTTTGGCGGCGATGACAGCATGGATGCGGAAGTGTTCGGCTGTAGCTTCAAGTAAGCGAAGTTGTGCTTTTTCCAATACCTTTACATCTGAAGGGCTTTCTATTTTCTTTTGCCTTAAGGTCTCTTGTGCCTGCGATAAGCGCTGATCAATATCGACTGATTTTGAGTAAGTCTCAGGATTTAATATGATCGCTAGGCCGTAAAGCAGAAGGGCACCGAGATAAAGCCCGAGTAGGATGAAAATAATACGTTTTAATGGTTTAAACCGCGATGGAGCTGTGGCTGGTGTCATATATTTAAGCTCTAGAAGATGATTAGTTCTGAATTATGGCTATTTATTAAGAGTAACAGAAGGAGCAACAGAGGAAAACTTTCTGATCCATACCACCGATTCATCAGCGTGTGATAATCAGTGGTATGGGCAGAGGGTGTTATTTATTTAGGCGCTTCTTTTTCACAATTGGCAATGCAGCGGGTTTCGGAACTTACGATTCCGCCGCAAATTGAGTAACAGCTGTTGTATTTAGTTTTACATGTAGTTGATGCTGTACATTCATCTTGAGAACACCAACCTATATAGCAATCCTGTCTGCCACTGTTAACACATCTGTCGTAGACGTTTTGCTCTCGGTTTTCGCAGGCGTCATATTTGTTCTGACTTCTTGCTACGCAATTATCCAAACGCATTTGCGTTAACTGATCACACTGAGACTCTGTCATCGAGCATTGGAAAAGACACGATTTTGCCTCTGCGCCTTTAGGCGGTACATAAGAGTGGAATGTGTCATATTGAGGTGTAGCACAACCTTGTAGAAAGATTGCTGAGAGTATGGTGATCGCTATAAAGATTGTTGAATTCTTCACTGTAAAGTTCTTCATAAGGTATTTGTTTTTTTTAAGATTAGGAATTTCAAACCATAAAGTCAAGGAATATTGAACAAGTGCAAAAGGAACAACCCTATCGACTGTATCAAAAATAGAAAATGATGCGAGTAAAAAACACCCTTATCACCTTACAAATAAAAAACTAGGATAAATATTTGTAATATTCCACCTTGTTAGACTATGCGGCGCACGGAAGACTATAGCAGGTTCCTGAAGAACCTACAGGTTTTGATTGATAGTGGGGTAGGGGTATAGTTTTACCACGCCATACCTGACATATGATAAGGCGGTTATGGATTATGCCGGCTGGCAAAGTCAGAAAGACCAGCAGAATTACATGATACCCATTTTAAAAGAGAATTCAGTTGCAACCCCGATTAAAGCCATTACATACAACACGAGTCATCCTATCAACAAGGGTGTTGATAGCCACGATATTTATGAAAAGAAGGGCATAAGATTTAATGTCGTGCATTTCCGTGATCCAGAAACACGAAAACTTTACCGTTTTGTAAGCACCAAACCTGAATCCATTAACCCAGGCACAATAGCCATGCTGTACTTCAATCGTTGGACGATTGAAAAGGCTTACAATAACAGCAAGAATAACCTCAAAGAAACAAAGGCATGGTTATCCCCTCTTAATTCACTCAACAATCAAATGCGCTTGACGGCAATGGGCTATAATATTATGCCTATTTTTGAAGAAACTTCGAAAATACAAAATCCAGAGCTGATCCATCCATCGGATAAAAAATACACCGAAGCACTTGAAAAAAGACATCTGCATGCTAAAAAAAACGGTCGTTTTGTTAATCCATTACTTTTTCATAAGAGAATTATCCGTATCAGCTCATATACAATTCGAGCAGTTCAAAATGCAATAACTGCTAAAATATCCTTGGTAAGCTTGAGGTGTGCCCTTCTTGCTCAATTAGTCCCAAGGCATACATGAATAGGGG
>JAJRPK010000118.1 GCA_024280785.1 Gammaproteobacteria bacterium | reverse complement strand
TTGATAACACTGTTATTTCCATTAAATTCATTCGATATATTTGCTATATAAAGAGCATCGAGCCCGGGCTCGTTCAACAACAGGATAAGTCGCGGCAAGCGCTACTTATCCTTATTCGTTAAATGTTTTTACTGAACGCATTGGTAGCTTCCGTGTTGCCAAGTATTTTTGCTAGCTCAAGAGGTGTTTGACCATTAGCATCTTGAATGATTTTTGCTCCGAGCTGAAGTAGCAATTTTATTGCTTCTGTTTTGTTCTGCTCGACAGCACAGTGTAACGGCGTAAAACCAGTTTCACCGACTGCATTTAGATCCGCACTTGATGATACTAATAATTCAATTGCCTCGCAGTCACCCCAATTACTAACAATGTGCAATGGAGTATCACCGTAACCATTCCGATAATCTATAGATGTGACTCTATGCCCAGTGAAGTCAGCCACAGACTCTATTTCTTTATATATATCTTCAATAGTACGCATGACATTTAACGCCTTTGGAAGTGGCGCAGCTTTATCGCGTCCACTTGCCAAAATTGTTATAACTGGGCCCAGGCCAAACCTACGCCAATTAAAACACTACTTAAAGCTCCTACTATTTTGTAGCTCTGTGCCAGTATACTGCTGCGATTAAACAAATAACCAATGTACGACATTAGCGATACCAACATGCCGAGAATACCTCCATTAACCAATATACTTGGCGGGCCACTAACATAATACGACCCGTATTTTGTCCCATAAACAGCTTGCTCTGATGATATATTTTCAAAAGTTAGAAATAGCAACAAACCTACAACTAACGCAACAATCAAAAGGCCAGCTCCATAGATAATAAATTTACTCATTCTCTAACTCTTGTGAGTTATAACAGCTAATTCTACGGCCAATGGCTTCATATACAATCAACCGCATAGTTTTATACCTTACCAATGGTTCAACGCGAAAATACCTGATTTTCAAATACTTAGCAACCGGAGCCTATTTACAGTACTGAACTATGCCGCCATCGGCTTCATAGTTTCTAATCCTGCTAAATCGCAAACTGCTTTAAAATCATTGATTTGGTAAACTGGCGGGTGAAATTGACAAAAGGGGATTATTTATTAGCCGTCTAAAGTCATTGATCAAAATTAAATTCCTCACTCCTTATTCGTATTGAAAAGATTCTTTCGCCTCGGGTTCGCTTTTAATGACATAATCTTTAAACAATTTTTTCAGCCACGGCAGGGGAAAAGCCTTGATCCACGGAGTGGGGTTGGCATTGGTTCCCTTTGGCAGGCCGCCTTGCCATAAATTGTAATCTTCATCTGCATAGGTGCTAAAGAAAGCTCTAAGATCCAAGTCTAACTGTTTTACAGTGGCACTGTCTTTTTCTCGGGAGTATATGTTGTAAGCGGTGTGCGCACTGTAGGCATATCTATCGACTCTTATTGGGTTAGTAAAGCAATTGGCGATGTTCAATAATTATTTTGTTAAGTATGCTTTGAGCCAAGCATGATAACAGCCATACCAAGAATACAAATTAAAACACCCACCACGTCGGTAATGGTTGGGCGAGTTGATTCTACTATCCACAACCACATTAATGCTACAGAAACATAAATGCCGCCGTACGCCGCGTAAGTGCGGCCTGCCTCTTGAGGATGTAATGTAAGTAACCAAACAAATGCTGCGAGACTAAATACAGTAGGTATAAGTAGCCAAATTGAATGGCCTTGCCTCAACCAAAGATAGGGGAGGTAGCAGCCGACTATTTCTGCGACAGCAGTCACAGTGAAAAGACCAAAAACTTTAAGAGCTTCCATAACTTTCCTTGTGTGCGCAATGCATTTATCTAGGGGCTATGCCATCAGGTGGCCACACCATTGCTCCATCCTCTAGCGGGATATCCAAACTTTCCATGATTTGGGCAAACATCAACCAATTGCCAATACTGGCAACGATGGTTATTTGCGAAGCAGGTTCGGGAAAAAGTTGAGCAAGTTTATCCCAGGTCGCTTGTTGAATACTGCCATGGGTCAGCGTGTCGTCAGTTGCCTTAAGCACAATACGCTCATGCTCATCAAAGAGGTCTGTTTTTTGCCAATCTTTGACAGCAACAATTTCAGCTTCCTGTAGCCCAAACATAATGGACACCTGCCAATGCTGTGTCCACTCATACTCGGATTGAGTAACCCAGGCGACGCGCATAATAATAAGCTCCCGCAAACGGTGGCTTAATGCCGCATCACTGGACACTAGAGCAATGATACTTGTATTGAGCTCTATCGCGACTTCAGGGTAGTGCAGTAATACCCTGAACAAATTCAATTGCGCGATATAGTCATCCATGCCCAGTTCTCTACCGCGCTTGAGGGCTTCTTCTTTCGATAAAAACGGGACTCTCTTTGAAATTTTTATATCATTTGACACGTTCAATCTCCTTCAACCTTCAGCTAGCTTTGAATTAGCCTTCACTTAGCTTTCACTTAGCTTTCACTTAGCTTACAACAGGCGTTTTCATGACTAATCCATTACTCTTGTATTCGAGTATAATATTGCCTTCGTCATCTAACAGTTTACTCACTGAAGTAATAATACCGAGATGAGGCTTGGAATTTGATTCGCGTTTAGATTCAACGTAGCTGTCTGAATGTACGGTGGAGTTAGGTTTTAAAGGATTTGGCGTTCTCCAGGACTCTATACCCAAACCCGCGATCACGGCGGGCTTTTCACCTTCAAGTTCTGTTTGCAGCTTAGTCAGTATGGCATAGCTATGCGTACTCGAACCAAAAAGGTCCATGCCATAGGCCTGAGCACCTTTGTCACTGGTATGATAAGGTTGCGGGTCCCATTGCTTAGCGAAATTGACCAGTTCTTCTTTGGATACAAAGTAATCCGTTGATTTTGTGATTTTATTGAGGGGAATATCTTCAAAATATATCATCCTAAACTCCGTGAATTGCCGACTTAAAACTGTTTATTTGCGTCTGATTTTAGTCATTGGGAATCCCCGCCAGCATATCTGTGACCCCAACATCTATACCGGCTTGATAAAGCAGTGTCGAAATTTGGCCCCTGTGGTGCGTCTGATGGTTAAATACGTGTTGTAATAAATGTCCAAAGTTTTTATTGAATTCTTGGCCTTTAGAATTTCTATAGTTCAGCGTGCTGGCGATAGTTTCATCTGTAAGCTCTGATATAAATTGAAGAATGATGCTATCCATTGTTTCTCTCTCTTCTGCAAGAGCCACTAAATCAGATTGCAATATTGCGCTAAGCGAGGAGGGCTTTTTTTTGGCTCGAAAATATTCAAGTGATTGAAAATATACTTTGTGGTCAGCGAATCGTTTAAACCAGAAAATGTCGCCAACCATTATATGATTTAGCGTTCCGATAATGGAGCCGAAATAGGCCCCACGATCTGTATTAAGGTCATCAGAACCTAGTTTGTCAGCCGCATCATAGATGTTTTTGTTCATCCACTGGTTGTAGGCCGCCAATCGTTCAAAACTTATCTTCAATGACATATCTTTCCTAACTCCTAACCTAAACTTGTTAAGCGATTTCTATATAGACACACTATCAAAAAACTGTTTATTTAAAAAAATAGAAAAAATTGAAACACTCTCTTTTAACTCTCCGAAAAACAATGATTTACGAATTTTTGAAAGAAAGGTGGGTGTTCCTAGGCTCACTGAAAACCGTCTAGCAGAATAATTGAAAGCGGTATTTATTCAATCACAAATAAATAGCGGTTGTTTTGTAGAGCTTTGCCCGCAATACGATCGGCGTGAATAAAGAAATTGCCAGACTGTTCACTGGATAACTCAATCTGAGTGAGTAATATATTTGATGCTGCTTTGTAGCTTAACGGCATGTTCACGTCAGAGCCTGCGCTTTCACCAATAAACAGCAAATTCGGAACGATGTCGCCTGCGGCGATACCGGGAAATTCAAGGGCTAAGGTTACTGTGGATCTGCCTTCGGCGGGCAGAGACAAGCGATATGATTTCCCAAGTCGAATATCCAGTGCTCCATTGTTTAAAATTTTCGGCTCGACTGCCGTATCAAAACCAGTAATTTTTGTTGTCCGCATGGCATTGGCAAGTTGAGTCAGCGATTCGCGATTAGCAACAGGAATTAGTATGGTTACCGGCGATGGTTGTTTGTCGGCATGGCTTTCTGGCGCGTCTGCCCCTTCGTGATAATTTTCTGTCACAGCAAAAGTATTCGAGCGGTTTGAAAAAACGTCTGAACTTAGTGCTACCGTTGATTCGCTTGTTTTTTCTGCGGGGTTAAGATAGAAAAAATACAGCAGCGCGGCGACGAGCGTAATTGTCAGCGTAGCCACTAGTGCGAAGCTAATGCCAAGGGTTGAAGTGCGGCCGACAGAAAATTGAAACACTAGGGTGTGCCGAAGTGGCGCCGTCGATACACAATTAATGTGATAGACAGCAGCAGGGCAAGGAGAAAATATTTTGCTAGCCAAGGGGCAAGAGGCACGTTAAAAGAGGGTGTTGAAGCGGCGTCCAATGGATCAGAGCCAAATTGAACTTCGGCTCCATCATCAAAACCATCGCCATCAGTGTCTACGTTTAAGGGGTTGGTTCCCAGTCCCGCTTCTTGAATATCTGTTAAGCCATCGTTATCGTCGTCGGCGTCACAAACGTCGCCTTGTGTGTCGCCGTCAAAATTTAGCTGTGTGCCGTTAACGCTGGCTGCGCAATTATCAATGCCATCAAGCACTAGATCTTGGTCGCGATCCAAAGCCATTCGGATTCCCGATCCCGGGACGGCGCAGGTAAAGGTGAGAGGTCCATCGCTGATGGCGAAGGCGCGAAGAGTGATGTCGCCGATGTTGTTTCCCTGGTCGTCGTTATAGCTGCCGTTTGCCTGCATTAGCCAGCCCCGCGCCTGACCACCGACCGTGCCTTTAACGATCAAGTCACATTCAGTGGTGACCCCGCCTAAAATAAGCGAGGAGAAGCTGGCCTGTGCCCGTGCTCTGAGTAGATTGACGCGTGGATTAGCAAGGCTGGCATTGGATGAACTCAATGTGACTTGTTGGCCAACGATGGGAGCAAGATCGCTAGGAAAAGCCAACATAAACTGCTCCATGTCCAGTGTTTGCTGTGGATTCAGGGTAAAGACGGGGTTGCTTAGAAATTGTCCTGAGGTGTCGATGGCGCCATCGTGGGCAAAACCAAATCCTCGCACCTGATCGTTTTGACCTCCCGCTACGGTAGAGCGGCCAAACATGCCGACTTTTTGATAGAGGTTCCGGAGGTGAGGGATTTTAAAGAATTGAGTTTCCGCGTCGAACGACTGGTTGCCGTTGGTGCCAAAAAAACCTTGTGCGGGATCTAGCGTATGACAGCCGTTACAAGTCTGCACTTGATCGCTAACAACATTAAAGTAGAGCGCGGCCGCGTTTCCCTGTGCGGTCGTTAAGCTACCATCGAGGTTGGCAATCGGGTTGGGCGGAAGGATCATCTGCAGGGTAAAGTCAGAAAACTGCTGCATTTCCGTTGTTCCCAGTGTTCCGTCTTTTCCTAACAATCCTTCAAAGGCGACGATAAAATTTCTAAATGATGAGTCTTCGCTACAGGCAGCGCCCGTTGGCTCTGTACAGCTGTCAATGCCAAAGAAACCATCGACTCTATCGCCGCGCCAATGCATGCCTCCGTGAGTCGCCATGCCGCGAAGTGTCTGCGTAGTCATGGGCCCTTTCATTGGGTGAAAGGGTTGTGTTGGCCCTAACGTTGAGGGTTGATTGTTGGTGCCAATCGCGCCATCGGGGTCTCCCAGATTCCAGCCAATATCATCCATATCGCCAAATATATGGCAGCTGGCACAGGATGACTCGCCATTGCCCGATGAAATTTGTGCATCATATAAAAATGGCCGTCCAGTGGTGATTGAAGCAGGCTCGGTATCTGCTAGCGAGTGGGTGGCCAAGGTATTGCCGCTGCTCAGTTCTATCTCGGCAATGCTGTGATCAAACCGTTGCATGACGTACAGCCGATCTCTGGCTTCATCCAAGACCAGGCCGCTGGGCCCGCCGGCTGTTTGAATGTAATCGCTGCTTGCTATGGTTGGATCAAAGTTAATTGAGAAGTTGGGGTCCTCTAAAGCACTAGTATTGAACACGCCAATTTTTTCTGAACCAAAGGCCGCTAAATAGACTTTGTTACCGGCGGCATTGACCGCCATTTGCATTGGGCCGGCGAGAGTGTGAGGTCGCATCGCTGCTATGTCGGCATCGGTCCCTGCATTGCCCGCGGTGTGTAACTTGCTGTAATCGATATGCTGGTTAAGGTGCTGAGGCGTGACACTGGAGGTAACGGGGTCGATAATGGTAATTCTGGTCTCGGATAAATGCCCTTGCACCGTTGACCCGCCGTGGTCTCCGGAGCCTTCGAAGCGCACGTGATTGGGGGACTCTGTATTACTAGCGTAGACTTTTCCTGTTGCGGGATTAACCACTAAGTTAAACAATACGGTTCCCACTCCCGAATAAGTTTGGACGCTCCCGGGATTTAAAGTATCGGCATTGATAGAAAACACATCGTTATCTGGCAAGCTAAAGTGCACCAGTGAAGACCAGTCGCGGCCGATAGTATCGCGCCAGTTGCTGCCGTCGAACTTTACAATCAACCCTGTTTCTGGTGCTTGCACAGACCCATTGGCTGGGCTGTTAGTGGGTGGGCCGGGTATGCCGCCGGGCGCGCCGGGTTGACAATTGTTACCGCCGGAAATTTGAAACCCGTCACAAACTGTAGGCTCTTCTATGGTCGTGGTTTGATTACCCGATTTAAAGGCGGCGACATAAACGGTTTGACCGTCGGCCGTTACCGCCAGCGCGCGCGGGGTGTCAGAGAAAAAGCTGAGGATCTCAAGGGGGACACCGCCTACGGCAGAGTCCGTCGCCAAATTCAGGGCATCAAACACCCAAACATCGGCGCGATCGATACCCGCCGTTGTCAGTTGCGGGTCGCCAGCTCCAGTTACGGCACTAATCGATGCGTGCGAGCGATGCTGTCCCCTATGAGCCGTTGTAATAAACGCTCTCTGACCACTACTACCGGCAAAGACTATGTCGCGAGGTTCATCACCAACCAGCAAAGTATTGACGACTTGAGGAGGTGTGAGCGACAGGTCGATAATACTAACGCTATCCGATAGATGGTTAACCACCCAAAGTTCATTATTGTTACGAGCGGCGAGGGCGACAGGTTCCATGCCAACCGGGACTGATACCGAATGGCTAAGACCATTGTTGTTAATAGTGTATATTTCAATTCGATTGTCAGGCGTGTTGACGGAAAAAAGCTTGCTGCCATCGGCTGACATTAACAGAGGTCTGACATGCCCGCTTTCAAATAGATAATAGGACGACTGCGCTTGAATAAAGGGGCTGAAGCAGAGCGCAAAGGCAAAGAGAAGGGGTGCAAAGGTTGCGATAAATTTTGAAAAAACTCGATTGACGATCATGTAACCTGGCTCCTTTTTATTAAATTTTAAAGTATTAGCCTGATTTTGAGAGGTACGCTTTAGTAGGTCTTGAATATAAGAGTATGGGCTAGTAGAGGAACAATTGGAAAAAAATCGAAACACTCACTTTTTGCGCTTGTAAAAACAATGACTTACAACTTTTTTATATGAAAGTGAGTGCCCTTGACGAAGTTTTTTTGACGAAGTTCCTTGACGGAATTAAAAATATTTGCAGTGGACTAACGGCCTTTAAATACCGGCTTTCGTTTTTCCATAAAGGCTAGAGGGCCTTCCATCGCATCTTCGGAACTAAACACCGCTTGGCCGATGGGACCTTCGATTGCAAAGGCATCTTCTTCCCTTAACCCATAAGTAGATCGAATAGAATTCAAAATTGCTTTAACCGCAACAGGTCCATTGTCGGCAATGCGTTGGGCTATTTCTGTTGCTTTGTTTAATGCTTGGCCTTCGGGAACGATATGACCAATAAATCCTAAATCATAAGCCCGTTGTGCGTCAAAAGATTCACCCGTCAGCAGTAGTTCAACTGCCACTGTGTAAGATATTTGCAAAGGTAAGCGAACGGTGGAACCCGCCATAGGAAATAAACCCCGCTGCACTTCTTTAACCGCAAAGGTAGCATTGTCAGCAGCTACGCGAATGTCGGTACCTTGAAGTATTTCTGTTCCACCGGCTAAAGCGAAGCCTTCAACCGCCGCGATAACAGGCTTGGTGGGTCGATAAGTTTTTAACCAGCATTGCATCATGATGTCGGGATCTGCGAGGACGCGTTCCATGTACTCGTCACCATCGGTGACGCCAGTGCTAAGTTTGGGGATGACAGACAAATCCATGCCCGCGCAAAAAGTTGGGCCAACACCGGTCAGTATGGCGACACGGAGATCGTCGTCTTCGTCTAGTTGCTTCCAAGCATCGACCAAGCGACACATTACTTCACAATTTACGGCATTTCTCTTTTCCGGACGATTAATACTAACGGTTAGAATATGTCCGTTTTTTTCAACTAGAACGGCTGACATAATAAATTTTCCTCTATGGGTATGGGTTGTTCCACAATTAGAACATGATTAGCCATCTATCAACAACCGGAAGTTACGATTTTGGCGGTAGCCGTTGTAGCAAGTCTTGCGCTAGCGATAGCCATGCCGATAACGCCTGCACCGACAACAATACATTCGATCTTTAGCATGAATCGATGGTTCTATTTATGGGTTGACACTTAGTCTTGTTATTAATGACTGTCACTTAGTACTGGCACTTGGAATCCGCATTGAGAATTGACTCTCAAATTGCTTATTGAATGGTTGTTATAAAATGTCGGTCTATAGAGTAGGTCTATGGAAAAGCCCCGCCATTTACGTCTTCGATTTCGAATACGGGTAATATTCGGGGGTACTGGTTAGCCCACTCTTGATAGCGGGCATAAACGGGAGCGTGGTCACAGCATATGGTAAACATACGGTCTCGTTCTTCACCGTCTAACAGACGGGTTTTGACGTGGTAATCTTTTCTTTTGTAACGCATTTTTGCTTCGGGCTTAGCTCTTAAATTGTGCGCCCAGTGAGGATCTATACTTGTCCCTCCGCGCGAGCCAACAATCATAAGTTTGCCGTCTCCGGTAGGGAATGCCGGTAAGACGGTAGGTCGTGGCAGTCCTGATTTACGCCCATAAGAAGTAAAAATGCAGGGATTGTTATAGCCTGAATTGTCGTCTTTGGTAAAGACCCAAATGATGGGTGAAAATGAAAACCACCGGACACAAAAGACATCGATAATTCGGCCAAATTCAGAACCCCCAAACCAGCGGATAAAGCGTTGTATTGGGCTAACTTTCACAGAGTCACCTTTTATGTAATTTCCAAAACTATGTAATTTCCAAAACAGTTGTATTGTCCAAAATAGTATTAACTATATTTAGGATGCATGATGCACGGTATTTTCGAAGTACAGGCTGTCTAAATGTTCCCAGCCTTCGGCAATTAAGCCATCTTCAAAGCGAAATGAAAAGACATATAGATTGTCGTAGCTTTTGCCATTCGCCGCGGTGCATGCCATGCGAAATTGATAGGCCGCGTGATAGTCGTCAACGATGGTAAACCCGGGTGTTGATTTTATCGTCGTAGGGTCGTAGAAATCTGTTGTAGCACCGGTTAGGAGTTCAGCAATACCTTGAGCGGTGGATGGTTCATCATGTGGTTTACCATGAAATGATTGCGGGAAATGCCATTTGGCATTGGGCGCGAAACAGTCTTGCAATTGCGCTTTGTTGCCACTCGCTATTGACTGAAAAAAGCGGTTCAATGTCGAAGTATTTTTCTCTTTAGCCGATGTCATTTTGATCGTCTCTTGCGCAGTTTTCGAATATGTCTATTCAAACGCATTTATGGACAGGATCGCAATAACCATTTAGGTTGAAAATACAGTGTTCGTGTCGGTTGAGCTGGATTATTCTTGCTGCCAGCTCTTTACTGGTTTTAAGTTAGACCTCAATCGTGTATTTATGATCATAGAGCTATCAGTGATAATCCATTATATTAGGTGCAGCGTACTAATAAAAGGCGCTTGAAAAGAATACCCTCTATTTCAAGACCGTTGCTGGCAGGGATGCCAGCGTCGAACTATAGGGACATATTTATGTGTGTCTTGAAATAGAGGGTATTCTTTTCAAGTGTCTCGGTAGTAAGTGAATTGCTGATTAATTTTAACCTTTTGGGGGCTTATCTTGAAAACGATAGGAACGGTTGAAGAATTGGAAAGAATCTATGGTGATCCTATAGAAAGATCGCTTTGGAAAGAAATTGATCATATTAGAGTTAGACAATAAGTTATGGAAATACCTGGCATGAAAGCGATAGTGTTAAACGCACCCGGTGGCGTTGATAACTTTAGTTATCAAGATGTATCCAAGCCGACGCCAATATCTCGCCACGTGTTGATAAAAGTCCACGCCTGCGGTGTTGCTCATCGGGATGTTATCGAGCGCAAAGGTGGCCACCCATTTATGTCATTTCCGATAATTCAAGGCCACGAATTTGCTGGCGAAGTTGTTGAGTTGGGAGACGATTGCGAACTATGGAAAGTGGGCGATAGAGTCATAAATTTGTACACAGATTCCTGCGGTCATTGTGATGCTTGCCGAGAGAATAACGAAAGACAGTGCGTTAATACGACCGAGGCCTATGGTTTAACTGTAAATGGTGGTTACGCGGAATACGTGGCGATCCACGAACGAGCACTCGAAAAACTTATCGACGGAATCTCTTACCCAACGGGCGCTACGTTAATGAGTGCGATGGGTGTTGGCTATAACAATGTGGTAAATGCCGCGGCTGTTCAAGCGGGCGATCATGTGTTGATAACGGGTGCGAGTGGAGGTGTGGGCTTGGCCGCGTTGCAAACAGCAGTAGTGTTAGGAGCTAAGGTCTGGGCAGTTACCAGCACTGAGAGCAAGCGTAAACTTCTGCTGGATTACGGGGCATCAAAAGTATTAGTCGATGATGGTCAGGGCTTTCATAAACAGTTAAAAAAACTACGCCCCCAAGGTGTCGATAAAGTTATTGATTGCGTCGGCTCACCAACCTTGAATGCTTCACTGAGGTCGTTGCGTGCGTACGGAAAGGTCGTTGTCGTCGGTAATGTTGATTCGGCACCCTTGCGATTAAATGTCGGGCTTTTGGTGGTAAACGCGATTCAATTACTGGGCTCTGATAATGTGACACGCAAGGCTTTACGCGAAGTTATGGTGTGGGTTAGAGACGGGAAAATAGAATCGAAAATTGACTGTTTTCTACCGCTGGCTGAAGTAGCGACAGCACACAGCATGATTGAAAACAGGGAAGTGTTCGGCCGTGTCGTATTACAGATTAGTACAGAATAAATGGTGATATGGATGAGAAGAAAATGTTAGCAATAGGGCATAGAACCGTTAGTGAGTCGGCAATTAGTACCTTCGGATGGCTAACAGGTGATTATAGTCGGGTTCATTTCGACCGTCATTTCTCTGTCGGCGCGGCGGCGGGAGAAACATTTGCACACGGACTGCTAGGCGCGAGTTGGGCGCTGGGAATGATAACGCGAGAAGCGCCTGAGCGATTGGCCATTGGTCAAAAAAATTCTTGTCTTAGCAATCTGGAGGTTAATTTTTCCAGCATTGTATTGCTGGGCGATACCTTGTCGGTGTCAGTTCAATCTTCAACTGAAAATCAGACAGAAGACGGCCAGACAGAAGACAGTCAGGGAATACAAACCGCCGGTGGTCAAACTACGAAATTTTCCATGTTCAATCAAAACGGTGCGGCTGCCGTGAAGGGCGTCGTACAGCTTAAGGAATATGAGGCCGATAATATGGGGTTAGACGCACCAGAGCTATGGGCTTTAACGAGTTTGTCAGAGCAAGTAGCTGAC